>CBDUBO010000286.1:0-4087 GCA_965365405.1 uncultured Rhodothermales bacterium
CGTCACGTTCGCGTTCGTGGGTGCGCGCAAGCCCGAAGCCTTCCAGGGCCAGGCGGGCAAAATGGTGGACACGCCCGCCAGCCGCGAATTGCTCGTGGCCAACGTGGGCTGGGCCCGGCGCACCTTCGGCGGCGAGGACTTCAACTACAACGGCAGGCTCGACCCCGGCGAGGACGCCAACGGCAACGGGCGGCTCGACCGCTTTCTCATCCCCGAACCGCCCCCTGCACCGCGCCTCCGCGTCGAACTCGCCGAGGGCAAGGCGACCCTCTACTGGAGCAGCCTCTCCGAAACCGCCCTCGACCCTGTCACGGGCCAGCCTGACTTCGAGGGGTATCGCATCTACCGCTCCAACCTCGGGGCCGACCGCACGGGTGACGTGCTGGGCCAGACAACCCTTCTCGCCCAGTTCGACCGGCCGGGCAATGCAACGGGCTTCAACAACGGCTTCGACCAGATCCGGCTGGCGACGCCCACCACCTTTGAGGGCGACACGACGCGCTACACGTACCGCCTCGAAGTGCCGGGCCTGCTGTCCGGCTGGCAGTACGCCTTTGCGCTCACGGCCTTCGACACGGGCGACGAGGCTGGCGGGCTGCCGTCGTTCGAGTCGTCGCGTGTGGCGGGCGCGGTGCGCGTGTTTCCGGGCACACCCGCCCAGGCGGACAATGCGAAAGTGGGCGTGTATCCCAACCCCTACCGCGTCAACGCGGCGTGGGACGGCGAGACGAACCGCACGCGCAAGCTCTACTTCTACAACCTGCCTGCCCGCGCCGAAGTGCGCATCTACACGACGGCGGGCGAGGTCGTCGACACGTTTACGCACGAGGCGGCGGACAACACGGGCGACACGCGGTGGTACACCACCTTTTCGGGCAGCAACCGCGTCCTCGCGGGCGGTGAGCACGCCTGGGACCTGCTTTCGGCCAACAACCTCAACCTGGCGACGGGTCTTTACCTGTTCTCTGTGCGAAATCTGGATAGCGGCGAAACCCAAACGGGCCGCTTCGCCGTCATTAAGTAGCCTTATTTACAACACCTAACCCCAACCCCATGAAAAAGAGTGCTATCGCCCTGCTGCTTCTGCTCCTGATGCCGTTTGCGGCCCAGGCGCAGACGGTGAACGAGGTGACCGTCAAGCAAATCCTGACGGCGGCTCCAGATTCGCTTCAAAAAGCCATAAACAACCAGGCCACGCTGAGCACCACCAACCTGGAGCGCCTGCTGGCTTCGCCGTACCTGAACCAGAATGTGCGTTTCACGGGCGTCATCCTGACGGACGTGTACAATTCGGGCAACGCGAGCCCCGCCAACGGCATACCGGGCCGCATCCACGTGTTCCTGCGCGACACGAGCGCCGTGCAGAACGGGACGGTTATGCCCGGCTACACCATTCAGGTGGTGGACGGCAACTGGCAGACGAACGGCTGGCAGAACTACGCGCCCGGCAACGTGGTCACCGTGACGGGCTCGGTAACGGCTTTCAGCGGCGTCCTTCAGGTCGCGCCGACGACGGTGACGCTTGAAGAGGACAACTACGCCGACATCGGCCTGCCCGCCGCCATCATGGAGCCCATCGCCGTTTCGCTCGGCGATCTCTACGTGCAGGGCGATCCCGACGCGGCTTCCAACATCAGCACGCAGTCCAAGCTCAACCTGGCCAACTGGAATCTCTACAACCAGGAGTACGTCAAGCTCACCGGCCTCACCATCGACAACTCGAACGAGTGGACAGCGGGCCGCTTCAACATCGCGTTCGTCAACAAGGCGACGGGGCGGGCCATCGAGTTTCAGGACATCTCGGTGCGCTACCGCAACGACCGCGTGGGCACGGACTACGTGACGGCGGGCTTCAACGTGCGCCCGGCCGGCGATCCCTTCATCGTGCCCGCCATCGGTTCGCGCGTCAACGTGTCGGGCTTTTTGCTCTACAACCGCAACGACGGCTTCGGCTACTTCAACCCCAACCCGAACCTGCGCGTCGTGCCGATGGCCGACAGCGACCTGGAAGTGCTGCCCGGCGCGCCGCCCAGCGTTACGCCCGCCTCGCGCCCCGCAGCCCTCGTCACCGGCACCACCGACCTGGTGATCACCTCTGGTGCTGAGGCCGGTCAGGGCCGCTCGCTTGCCAAGGTGGAACTGTTCGTGATGGTCGACAACGGCGCGCCGCTCGTCTACCCGATGACGAACACGAGCGGCACCGGCTATAGCGCCACCATTCCCGCGTCCATTCTCAACGATGGCAATTTCGTGCGCTACTACGTACGCGTTACCGACAACGAGAACGAAACGACGGACTCGGATACGGAGACGATCCGCGTGCTCACGAAGGTGGATGATCTGTCCGACATCCAGACGACCGCAGACGGCGGCCTGGGCGCGAGCCCGCTCACGGGCATCACCTTTGACTCCGCCTCTGGCCTGATGGACCTGGTGGTGACGATCCAGACCGACGCCGACTCGACCAACATCTTCTCGGCCCAGGACGGCACCGACCCGTGGTCGGGCATCTTCCTGCGTTCCAGCAACGACCTGCGCGCACTCGAAGCCGGCGCGCAGATCCGCATCACGGGCGCGCTCGTAAGCGAGTTCAGGGACGCCACGCAGCTCGAAAACCTGACCTTCGAGGTCGTCTCGGCCACCGGCACGCCCTATCCCTACAAGGAAGTGACGACGGCCATGATTGCCGACCCGATGGTGGCCGAGGCGCACGAGGGCATGATGTTGCGCTTCAACAACGTCGAGATCACGAGCACCAACCCGGACGCACCCAGCGGCCCGTTCGGTGAGTGGGCCTTCCGCACCGTCGGCACGACGGCTGAACTGCGCGCCGACGACGCCTCGAACAACATCCCGAGCACGTTTGCGGCTTCCCTTGCCATCGGCGCGAAGTACGACTATATCCAGGGCGTGCTTTCGTACAGCTTCGGCAATTTCAAGCTGTTGCCGCAGTACCTGAGCGACCTCGCCATTGCGACGGCGCTGGGGGATGGGGCGCTGCCTGAAGGCTTCGGTCTGGGCCGCACCTACCCCAACCCGGCCCGCACGGCGGCCGCCATTCCGTTCTCGCTGGGCCAGGCCGGCTTCGTCACGCTCGACGTGTACGACGCGCTGGGCCGCCGCGTGGCGCGCGTGCTGGCCGAGGATCGGCCCGCCGGGGCGCAGGAAGCGCGCTTCAGCACCGAGGCACTGGGCGCAGGTCTCTACCTCGTCCGCCTCACCGCAGGCGGCGAATGGCAGACGCAGCCGCTCGTGGTGGTGCGCTGATACGTTGACCGCAACCCTCGGGGGGCTTCCTCGCCCTCCGAGGGTTTTGTTTTTGCTCTATGCGTCTCCTTCTCCTCTTTTCGCTGCTCGTGCTCGCCGCCTGCGACGCCGGCCTGTCCGGCCGGCCCGGCGACAACCAGCCGCCCAGCACCGAGTTGAGCGTGCGCGACACGTCGCTCGTGGACAACATCCCCGACAGCGACCGCCTGGCCAGCACCGTGCTCGTTTCGTGGACGGGCACCGACCCCGACGGCTTCGTCGCCGGCTTCGAGGTGCGCGTCTTTGCCGAGGGGCAGCAGCCTGGCGCGGAGATGGGCTGGGCGCGCACCACGCGCAACGACTCGCTCATCCTGCTACCCATCGAGCGCGGACAGCGCACGGCCAATGTGACTGTAGAGGTACGAGCAGTGGACAACGAGGGTGCGAAAGACCCGACGCCCGCGCGTACGATTTTTCCCGTGCGCAACAGCCCGCCTACCCTCACCTTCGACCTGTTCCAGGCTCCGCCGGAGACGACCTTCACCGTCGTCACGTTTGCCTTCCGCGCCGATGATCCCGAAGGGCAGAGTAACCTCTCGCGTATCGAGATCGCCCTCAACGACTCGACGCAGTTCGTGGCCCTGCCGCCCGAAACCGAGTTCGTGACGCTCGTGGGCGCGGTGGATCGGGCCGCCCCCTCTCAGACCGTGGCCGATGCGCGCGTGTTTACGGGCCGGGGCTTCCAGTCCACGACTGTCCGCGTGCCGGGCCTCCGGCTCGACAGCGACAACGTGTTTTACGCCCGCGCCGTGGATCAGACCGACACCACGAGCGCCGTGCA
>CBDUBO010000287.1:0-4058 GCA_965365405.1 uncultured Rhodothermales bacterium
TGACGATCTTGACGCGCGTGCGGTTGCCCACCACGTCCGAGCCTTCCTTGATGGAACCCACGCGGCGGATTTCCATGCGCACGGACGAGTAGAACTTGAGCGCCCGCCCGCCCGTCGTCACTTCCGGCGAGCCGTAGACGACGCCGACCTTTTCGCGGATCTGGTTGATGAAGACGACGACCGTCTTGGTGCGGTTGATGGTGCCGGTGAGCTTGCGCAGCGCCTGGCTCATCAGGCGGGCTTGCAGGCCCACGTGGGTCGCGCCCATGTCGCCCTCGATTTCGGCCTGCGGCACGAGCGCGGCGACGGAGTCCACCACGATCACGTCGAGCGCGCCCGAACGGACGAGCGTTTCGCAGATGTTGAGCGCCTGCTCGCCCGTGTCGGGCTGCGAAACGAGAAGGGCCTCGCGGTCCACGCCCAGCTTTTCGGCGTAGTTGGCATCGAAGGCGTGCTCGGCGTCGATGAACGCGCACGTGCCGCCCAGCGCCTGCGCCTCGCCGATGATGTGGGTGGCCAGCGTCGTCTTACCGGACGATTCCGGCCCGTAGATCTCGACCACGCGCCCGCGCGGCACGCCGCCCACGCCCAGCGCCGCGTCGAGCGCGAGCGAGCCCGTGGGGATGGTGTCGATAAAGACGGCGGGCGCATCGCCCAGCCGCATGATGGAGCCCTTGCCGTAGGACTTTTCGATCTGCTTGAGCGCCACTTCGAGCGCTTTCTGCTTGGCACCGTTGTCGGACATGATTCCTCTCGTAAATAGGTTGGAGTGAGAAGCAGCGCAAAGATCGGGCGGGCCATGTGCCATCCGTCCGTCACAGCGCGGAAGACTCGTTTGCAGACACGATGCTGCCGCTGCCGTAACCCGCCTGCCCGCCGCCTTTTGAGCACCCGCCGGAGCGCCGCAGGTTTCAGCACCACACCGCCCGTCAGTCCTCGTCGCGGCGCAGCAGATGCCGCCGGAGCAGGTCGAGCGCCGCCGTGCAGGTGAGTTCCTTGTTCATGATGCGGTCGTCTACGAAGCGGTAGCGGTAGGCGCGCGTGCTCTCGCTGCTCGACAACCCGATCCACACAAGCCCGACGGGCTTTTCGGGTGTCCCTCCGCCGGGCCCGGCAACGCCCGTCGTCGAAAGGGCCATGTCGGCCCCCAACCGGGTGCGCACGCCCTCGGCCATGGCCCGCGCCACGGACTCGCTCACGGCCCCGTCGCGTTCCAGGTCGGCGGGCGGCACGCCGAGCTGGGACATCTTGACCTCGTTGCAGTAGGCGACGACGCCGCCTTTGACGTAGCGCGACGCGCCGGGCGGGTTGGTGAGGGCGTCGAGCAGGAAACCGCCCGTGCAGCTTTCGGCCACGGCCACGGTGAGGCCGTGCGCGGCCAGCATCTCGCCCACCTTCCCTTCGAGGGTTTCGTCGTTCTCGCCGTAGATGTAGCGCCCAACTTTGCTCTGCAGAAACGTCTCGAAGGCGGCCAGGCGCACCTCGGCCCGCTCGGCGTCCGGCGCGAGGGCCGTCATACGCAGGCGCACGCCCCGCGTAGAAGGCAGAAACGCCAGGCGCAGGCTCGGCCCCAGCCAGTCCGTCAGGTCGCCGATGGCTTCGGACAGATGCGTCTCGCCCAGACCCGCCGTGAGCAGCGTTTTGTGACGGATCACGCGCAGGCCGTGCAGACGCGCCAGGCGTGGCAGCACCTGCTGCTGGAACAGCTCGCGCATCTCGCCCGGCACGCCCGGCAATACGACAAGCGTTTTATCAGCCCCGTCGCGCGAGAAGGTGTACCACAGACCGGGCGCGGTGCCACGCGCGTTGGGCAAGACGGCAAAACCCTGCGGCACGAGGGCTTGCAGGCGGTTCTGCTCCGGCATCGTGCGCCCGCGCCGCGCGTGGCGCTCGGCAATGGCGGCCATCACGGCTTCGTCGTGCAGCAGCGGCACCCCGAAATAGGCCGCCACGGCGCTGCGCGTCAGGTCGTCGTGGGTGGCCCCCAGCCCGCCCGTCGTGACCACCAGGTCGGCGCGGGCAAAAGCATCGTCGAGCGCCTGGCGGATCGCGTCGTCCTCGTCGCCGAGCGAAACGGATCGCTGCACGTCCACGCCGGCCTGGGTGAGCTTCTCGCCCAGCCACGCCGCGTTCGTGTCCACGATCTGCCCGATGAGGATTTCGTCCCCAATGGTGAGCAGTTCAGCGCGCAGCATGGGCCGCCTCCACGTGCTGCGCGTCGCGCCACGCCACGAGGCTGTCGGCCTGCGCCCGGTCGAGGCGGCCCTGTTCAGCAGCGACCGACACGAGGGTGTCGAAGTCGGTGACGGTGAAGACGGAAAGGCCCGCCTTCTCGAACGCTTCTGCGGCCCGCTTCATGTTATACGTGAAGATGGCCAGCACCGCCGTCACCTCTACGCCCGCGCCACGCAGCGCCTCGACGGCCGCAAGCGAGGAGCCCCCCGTCGAGATCAGATCTTCCACCAGGACAGCCTGCTGCCCGGCCTCTATCCGCCCCTCGATCTGGTTACCGCGCCCGTGCGCCTTGGGCGCGCTGCGCACGTACACCATCGGCAGATCGAGGCGGTCGGCCAGCCAGGCGGCGTGCGGAATGCCCGCCGTGGCCGTGCCCGCCACCACGTCCGCCCGGACGGCGTGGAGGCGCAGCAGGTCGGAGAAAGCGTGCGACAGGCTGCGCCGCAGCGACGGATAGCCGAGCGTGAGCCGGTTGTCGGTGTAGATGGGTGCCTGGATGCCGGAGGCCCAGGTAAACGGTTTGTCCGGCGAAAGCTGAACGGCTCCGATGGCGAGCAGCTCGGCCGCGAGGGTGCGGCGCACGTCCTGCATGGTCAGCGGTTGTATTCGGGTTTGACGAAGTAGAGCAGCCCTGTCCCCACCGTCACCGCTACGAGCACGATGAGCAGGGCGAACAGAATGGGGCCGTAGAGCATCCACGTGGAGAGTTCCTGCACCCAGGCCGGCATGATGGGGTGCTTGAACGTGAGGAAAAACAGGACGCTGATGAGAAACGTGAGTTGGAGCGTCGTTTTCCACTTGGCCAAGGGCAGCGTGCGCAGGCTGTGGCCTTTGGACTCGACGTAAGAGCGCAGCGCCGTTACGCCCACGTCGCGCAGCGCGATGAGGGCCACGGCCCACCACGGGGCCAGCCGGGGATAGAGCCACGCCAGCACGATAAACGTGCCCAGCACCAGAATTTTGTCTGCGAGGGGATCGAGAAACTGCCCCAGCCGCGTGCCCGTCTGGTGCATCCGCGCAAAGCGGCCGTCCCAATAGTCCGAGATGGCAGCAGCGACGAAAAAGATGAGCGCGAGCAGGTTGCCGGTGAACGTGTGCTGCCACAGGCAGACGAACACCGCCGGGGCGAGCACCATCCGGGCAATGGTGAGTGCGTTCGGCAGGTGTTTCATCGGGGGTGAGGTAGGAGGCGCGAAATATAGGAAGCCGGCACAGGCTGCTACTTGAAACGCTCGCAAACGTCCCGTTCATGCCCTGCGGGCCCGGACAGGGCTTCCGCCTGTGAATCCAAAGTAACACGCCTCTCCAATACCCGCCGAACCCCTCGTCCCTTGACGCGCGTTGCCCTTTCCCACGTCGCCTATTCTCCCAACCCCATCATGACCAGAACTCTTCTCGCTGCCGCCTGCACCTCGCTGCTGCTGCTCGCGTGCCGCTCCAACAGCAGCGCCCCGCCCAACGCCCCCGTCTCCGCCACTTCCACGGCCTCCTCCGACGCTCTGCCCTTTACCGCAACGCCGGTGCATCAGTTCAACGAGCCGTGGGCAATGACTTTTCTGCCCGACGGACGGCTGCTCGTGACGGAGAAGCCGGGCGCGCTGAAGCTGTTCGACCCGGCAGCAAACAGGGTCGGCGAGATCAGTGGTGTGCCAGCCGTGGACTACGGTGGCCAGGGCGGGCTGGGCGACATCGTGCTCCACCCGGCCTTCGCCTCCAACAACACCGTGTACCTGAGCTATGCCGAAGCCGGTGAAGGCCAGACACGCGGTGCCGCCGTTGCCCGAGCCCGCCCAGATCCCGGGCGTTGAGCAGCCGGCAGGTGG
>CBDUBO010000288.1:0-4056 GCA_965365405.1 uncultured Rhodothermales bacterium
AGGGCGGCGTAACGGCTGTGTTAGGTTGCGATTCGGCGGAACGCACCCGCCGCACGCGCTTCAACTCCCGATCCAGCGACAACATGCTATCCGAGCGAGAGAAAATGCTGAGCGGCGCCCTCTACGATCCGCTCGACCCCGAGTTGGTGCAGGCCCGCCGCCGGGCACGCGACCTTTGCCAGGCGCTCAACGCTACCCGCGAGGGGGAGCAGGAGGAGCGGCGCCGCCTTCTGATGGAACTGCTCGGAGCGGGAGGAGACGAGGTGGGGATGCAGCCCCCGTTCTTCTGCGACTACGGCACCAACATTCACCTCGGCAAAAACTGCTTTTTCAACTTCAATTGCATCGTGCTGGACGTGTGCCGGGTTACGGTCGGTGACCACACCCTCTTCGGGCCGGCGGTGCAGGTTTACACCGCCACCCACCCGCTCGACGCCGTGCAGCGCCGCACGCAAGAGTTGGGCAAGCCAGTCGAGATCGGGTCGGACGTGTGGGTTGGGGGTGGGGTCGTCATCTGTCCCGGCGTGCGCATCGGTTCCGGGGCCGTTATCGGGGCGGGCAGCGTCGTTACGCGGGACGTGCCCGCAGGGGTGTTTGCGGCTGGAAACCCGTGCCGCGTCATCCGCCCGATTGCCTGACCCCCGAAAAGCCCGTGTGTGCCGCCGTGCTTCCCATCGACTCCGTCCTGCCCGACGTGCGTGCGGCGCTGCGGGCGCAGCCGCGCCTGGTGCTCGAAGCGCCACCGGGCGCGGGCAAGACGACGCGCGTGCCCCTGGCGCTGCTGGAGGAGCCGTGGCTGGACGGACAGAAGATTGTCGTGCTGGAGCCGCGCCGGCTGGCAGCCCGCGCCGCCGCGCACCGCATGGCGCAGACGCTGGGCGAAGGGGTGGGCGAGACGGTCGGCTACCGCGTGCGCATGGAGTCGAAAGTGGGGCGGCGCACGCGCATCGAGGTGGTGACGGAGGGCATCCTGACGCGGCTTTTGCAGAGCGACCCCGCCCTCGAAGGCGTCGGGGCCGTGCTGTTCGACGAGTTCCACGAGCGCAGCCTCCAGGCCGACGTGGGTCTCGCCCTCGCCCTCGACGCGCAGGGGGCGCTGCGGCCCGACCTGCGCGTCGTCCTCATGAGCGCCACGCTCGACGCCGCCCGCGTGGCGGCGTGGCTCGGCGCGGCCGTCGTGCGGAGCGAGGGCCGGCTGTTTCCCGTCGAGACGCACTACCTCGCGCCCGGTGGCGCGTATCCGCCGCCGCGCCCGCCGCGCAAGCGGCTCGAAGCGCTCGTGCCGGCTGCCGTGCGGCAGGCGCTTCAGGCGCAGGCGGGTGACGTGCTCGTGTTTCTGCCCGGCGTGGCCGAAATCCGGGCTGTCGCCAGTCGGCTGGAAGGGACGCTTGAAGCAGGCGTGGCCGTCCACCCGCTCTACGGCGACCTGCCCTTTGCCGCGCAGGACGCCGCCCTCGCGCCCGCCGCGCCGGGGCAGCGCAAGGTCGTCCTCGCCACCTCCATCGCCGAGACGAGCCTGACTATCGAGGGCGTGCGCGCGGTCGTGGATGGCGGTTTTGCCCGCGTGCCGCGTTTTTCGGCGCGCACCGGCCTGACGGCGCTGGCCACGGTGCCCGTCTCCCACGCCGCCGCCGACCAGCGGCGGGGCCGCGCCGGGCGGCAGGGCCTGTGCTACCGCCTGTGGACGCGCGCCGACGACGAGCGCCTGCCCCCTGCCGAGCGCCCCGAGATCCTCGAAGCAGACCTGGCAGGACTTGCCCTCGAACTGGCACTGTGGGGCGTGCGCGAGGCCGGGGCGCTGCGCTGGCTCGACGCGCCGCCTGCCGCCGCGTTGCAGCAAGCCCGCGACCTGCTGCGCCTGCTCGGCGCGCTCGACGGCAGCGGGCACGTCACCGACGAGGGGCGCGAGATGGCCGCGCTGGGCCTGCACCCGCGCCTGGCGCACCTGCTGCTGCGGGGACGGGAACTGGGCGTGGGGGCGACAGCCTGCGCCCTCGCCGCGCTCCTGTCCGAACGCGACGTGCTGCGCCGTGCCGACGCGCCCCCGCCACCCGACCTGCGCCTCCGCCTGGAAGCCCTTGCCGGTCAGCGATCCGGCAGCGGCGCGGCCCGCTTCGACGCTTCCGCGCTACAGCGCGTGCGCCAGGCAGCGCGGCACCTGGCCCGCAAACTGGGCGTGGCCGACGCGCCTATCCAGCCCGAATGGGCGGGGCGACTCGCGGCCCTCGCCTACCCGGAGCGCATCGCGCAGCGCGAAACCGCTCAGCGCTACCGGCTGGCGACGGGGCAGCGCGTCGCCCTCGACGGCCACAGCCCGCTGGCCAATGCGCCGTTCCTGGCCGTCGCCCACCTGAGCGGGTCGGGTCTGCACCCGCACGTCGCGCTGGCAGCGCCCCTCGACGAAGCCAGCCTGCGGGCCGACCACGGCGCGGGCATCGCGTGGGCCGAGCGTGTGGCGTGGGATGCCGCCTCCGAGCGCGTCGTGGCGGAGCGCGCAGAAGAACTCGGCGCGCTCGTGCTGGCCGAAAGCACCCTCCCCGACCCCGACGCCGGCGACGTGGTCGACGCGCTCGCCGAAGGGCTGCGCCAGGCCGGGCTCCACCGCCTGCCGTGGACGAAGGCCGCGCGGCAGCTTCAGGCCCGCCTCGCCTTTCTTCACCACCACCAGCCCGACGCCTGGCCCGACGTGCGCGACGACGCCCTCGCCGCCGACCTGTCGTGGCTGCGCCCGCACCTCTACGGCATGCGCCGGCTCGAAAACGTGTCGCGGCTGGACGTGGCCGGCCTGCTGCTGGCGCGGCTGGACTGGCCGCAGCGGCAGGCGCTCGACCGCCGCGCGCCCTCGCACCTCGAGGTGCCCAGCGGATCGCGGATCGCGCTCGACTACGCCGACCCCGAAGCGCCCGTGCTGGCCGTCCGCTTGCAAGAGGTGTTCGGGCTGACGGAGACGCCCCGCGTGGACGGCGTGGCCGTGGTGCTGCACCTGCTCTCGCCCGCGCAGCGGCCTGTGCAGGTCACGCGCGACCTCGCCTCGTTCTGGCGCGAAGGCTATTTCGACGTGCGCAAGGATTTGCGCGGGCGCTATCCCAAACACTACTGGCCCGACGATCCGCTCGTGGCCGAACCCACGCGGCGCACACGGCCTCGCTGAGCCCAGCGTGCAGAAAAGCCCGGCCTCGCGTGTGGCGAAGCCGGGCTTCTGGATTTTCAGCGCACAGGCGCGTCAGCCTTCGTCGGGGTACACGTAGCGCACGTTGACGGCGGCCTGCCCGTCGCCGTTGGAATCAATGGCGGTGACGTGGCGCGCCCGCACACCGCTGCGCTGCACGGCCTCGTGCGTGTGGAAGAGTTCGACGAGCGAGCGGATCTGCGTCAAGAGGCCCTCGTCGTTCGACGAAACGGGATCGGTCTCGCTGTGGCCCGTTTCGTCAAAGGAGACGTTGACTTCGACGGGGTCTGGATGGGTGGCGAGAAAGTTGTTGACGCATTCGGCCAGGCTCTGCTCGAGGCGCTCTTTGGCTTCCTCGATGGCGCGGGCCTGTTGCATGGGGCTTTCCATGATGGGCGGTAAGGAGAGGTGATAGAGGGTGCGTAGGGCTCAATCTATCTCCCGCCCGGCCCTTATGGATCCACCGTTGCAACCCCGTCACGGGGGTGGGTGGTGGGCGCGCGCTGTGCACCGATAGTGAGATGGTCGAGATGGTTGGATCGTCAGGCAACCATCCCCACCCTCTCACCATCCAACCCACTACAAGCGCGGCGAAGCCGAGCGTACTTTCCTCCCATGAGCTTTTTCGACCTCTCCCTCTCCGACGTGCCGGGCGTGGGGCCGCGCCGTGCCGAGGTGCTCGCCAAAGCCGGCGTCCGTACCGCGCGCGACCTCTTGCACCACTACCCGCGCCGCTACCTCGACCGCTCCACCGTGGTGCCCATCAAGGCGCTGGACGAAAAGATGACCTCCGTGACCATCGTGGGCACGGTGCGCGTGGCGGGCGTGGTGCCGGGCGGGCGCAAGCGCTTCGAGCTGCTCGTCGAGGACGAGCCCGGCCACCGCCT
>CBDUBO010000289.1:0-4050 GCA_965365405.1 uncultured Rhodothermales bacterium
GGATTGATCGTCATCGCCGGAGCGGCGTCGTAGCGCTTGGTGGGCATCAGGGTAGCCATGGTAGGGGCGGGGTGAGAACAACGGAAAATCCGCACCAAGGCGGATAGGGCGTAGATTTAATAGCCGAACGCACTTCGGGTTGCGTAACAGGTCCGTTATCTGATGGTGTTTGAACAGACGCTCGTCTCGCTGGCCCCGCGCCCACGCGGTTTTCACCTCATCACCGAAGAGGTTGTGGCGGCGGTGCCCGCGCTGGCACGGGTGAAAGCGGGGTTGCTGCACGTTTTCATCCAGCACACGTCGGCCTCGCTCGCGCTCAACGAAGCCGCCTCCCCGGACGTGCGGGCCGACCTGGAAGCATACTTCCGCCAGGCCGTGCCGGACGGAGCCGCGTACTTCCGGCACCGCGAGGAGGGACCGGACGACATGAGCGCGCACGTCAAGGCCGTCACCATCGGCCCCAGCCTCACGATCCCCGTGCGGGATGGGCGACTGGCCCTCGGCACGTGGCAGGGCCTCTTTCTGGGCGAGCACCGCGCCTACGGCGGGCCACGGCGGCTCGTGCTCACGCTCGTGGGAGCGCCGGCGTGAACGCCTGTATCTTCGCAGGCCCGCCCAACCCGCGCCCCGTGTTTCTCGTCGTCACCGATCTTGCCAAAGCCTACGGCACCGAGCCCGTCTTGCGGGGCGTGTCGCTGGGGGTGCCCCGTGGCGAGACGCTGGCCGTGCTGGGCCGGTCGGGCGGGGGCAAAACGACGCTGCTCAAAGTCCTGGCGGGTCTGGAAACGGAAGATGCCGGCAGCATCGTGGTGGACGGGCGCAGCCTGACGGGCGTGCCGCCCCAGCAACGCGGGGCGGTGTACCTCTACCAGGAGCCGCTCCTCTTTCCGCACCTGGACGTGTTCGAGAACGTGGCCTTCGGACTGCGCCTGCGCAAAATGCCGCGCCCCGAAGTTCAATCGCGCGTCCACGCGATGCTGGACCGCCTGGGGCTCGAAGCGCACGCACGCAAACAGCCGCACCAGCTGTCGGGCGGGCAGCAGCAGCGCGTGGCCTTCGGGCGCGCCGCCATCGTGGAGCCCGCCGTGTTGCTGCTCGACGAGCCCTTCGGCAAGCTCGATGTGGAGACGCGCGCGGACATGCAGCAGTTGTTCAGGGCTACCGTCCACGCCCACGGCATCACCACGCTTTTCGTCACGCACGACCTCAAGGAAGCCCTCGTCGTGGGCGACCGGCTGGGGCACCTGCGCGGCGGCGTGCTCGAAACCTACGCCTCGCGCGAAGCCTTCGTCGCCGACCCCTCGACAGGCGTGGAAGCCGAACAGGCCTTCTGGCAGCGCGTCACCGAGGCTTCCATCCCGCTTCCCGATGCCTGAGTCCGTCGTTGCCATCCTCGGCAGCGCCTTCCACGAGGGCGACTTGCCGGGCCTCACGCTCGAACCCGTCGCCATCGAGACGGCAGAAGGGGCCGTGACGCTGCACCGCGTGCAGGGCGCGGCGCGGCCCGCGTTCGTGCGCTTCCGCCACGAGCAGCCCCACCAGTTGCTGCCCCACCAGATTCCCTACCGCGCCCAGGCGCTCGCCCTGAAAGCGATAGGCTGCCGCGCCCTCCTCGTCACGTCGTCTGTGGGGGTGATGGACGGCGAGGTGCCACTTTTTCAGCCGCTCCCCGTGTCGGACCTGCTCATGCCCGACAACCGGCTGCCGGACGGCTCGGCGTGTACGCTCTTTACGCAGCCATCGCCCGCGCACGGGCATCTCGTGCTGGAAGAAGGTCTGTTCTCGCAGGCCCTCGCGGCGCAGGTGGAGGCCATGGCGCGGCAGAGCGGGCAGCCGCTGGGCCCGCCCGTCGTGTTCGCCTACGTGGGCGGGCCGCGCACCAAGACGCGCGCCGAGAACGCCTTCTGGCGGGCCACGGGCGCGCACGTCAACGCGATGACGCTGGGGCCGGAAGTCGTGCTCGCCAACGAACTCGAAATCCCGACCGCCGGCATCGTCGTGGGCCACAAGCACTCGGCCCCCGACGCGCCCCCGCCGCAGGGGCCGGACGAGGTGGCGGCTTCGCTCGTCGCCTCGCGGCACGCGATGGCGGGGCTGGTAGCGGCGTTTCTGCAACGCGCTACCCCTGTGCCGTTCGCCAACCGAATCTTCCGCTTCGGGTGACGGCGGACAGCATTCACGCCCACCTTGCCCGCCGCCTGCCGCACTTTTCGCCGCAGGGAGAAGCCGTGCCACTCTCCGGGGGGCTGCTCAACCGGGTGTGGCGGGTGCCGGGCGTGCCTGCGCCCGTCGTCGTCAAACACGCGCCGGAAAAGGTGGGAGCGATGCGGCTCGACCCGTCGCGCCTCCTCTTCGAGGCCCGCGCCCTCGGCTGGCTGGCCGGGCAGGACGCCCTCGCCGCTGGCGTCCGCACGCCGCGCCTGCTGGACGTGGACGCAGCCATCCACACCTTCGTGATGGAGGACGCCGGTGCTCTGCCCGCGCTCGATGCCTGGCTACCCAGTGCCACGCCGGAAGCGGCAGGTTCGTGGGGCGCGGCGCTTGGCAGGTTCGTGGGAGCACTCCACGCGGCGACGGCAGGACGAGTGGTCGTGGCCGAAGCGTTCAACAACCTGCCCATCCAGCAAACGCGGCTGAATGTTCAATACGCCAGCATCGGCGCGTCGCTGGCTGGTGCCGGCGTGGAAGACGCCGCTGTGCTGGGCCGCCGCGCTGCCGCGCTGGGCGAAAGGTTGCTGCGTCCTGGACGGTGCCTGGTGATGGGCGACCTCTGGCCCCGCTCCGTGCTCGTGGAGGCGGACAGCCTGTGGCTCATTGACTGGGAGATGGTGCACTACGGCCAGCCTTTTCAGGATACCGCCCACCTGATGGCGCATCTGTGGATGCTGGCGCACCGCCTGCCGCAGCACGCCCGAGCCGTCAGGGCTTTTGCCCGCGCCTTCCTGAGCGCTTACTACGACGCCGCGCCCCCGGTGGCAGATGTGCTGGACGGCTGGCAGCACGCGGGCTGCGAAATCGCCGTGCGGGTGCTGGGGCCCTTCCAGAACGGCTTTCTCTACGAGCGTTGCCCGCCGGAGGGCGCTGCCGCACGGGAGGCGCTGCAAAAGGCGCTGTGCTGCCTGCGCACCCGCGACCCCGACGCGGCCACCGACGCCTTCGGTCTGCCAGAAAGCGTCGCTACAACTGCCGAAACGCCCGCGCAAAGCGCAGCAGTGCCGTGAGCGCGACGAGGGCCGCGAAGCTCCACAGCAGCGGCGTAGCCCAGGCGGGCAGCGCGAGTAGCAGGCTGTAGAGCAAGACCGCTTCCGTTCCTTCAACGACGCCTGCCGGCATCGTCACCGTCGTCACCTCGCCCTTCGCCTTGCCGCCGGCGGCGCGTTTCTCCAGGATGGCCGCCAGAAACATCCACGTGGTGCCGTTAACGTAGAGCGCGGCCAGGAGCACAGCGGCCGCCAGAAACGCCTCTGCGGTGCCCGCACCAACGGCCACGCCAATGGGAAGCGCCGCATAGACGACGGTATCCACGACGATGTCGAGGTAGCCGCCCCGGTCGGTGGCCGCGCCCTGCAAGCGGGCCACAGCTCCGTCGAGCCCGTCGAGCAGGCGGTTGAGCAGCCACAGCGCCACGGCCAGGGCGGGGTGGTGCAGGGCGGTCAGAACGGCCGCGCCCAGCCCCCAAAAGCCGCTGGCGAGCGTGATCGCCGCTGCCGGCACGCCCCGCAGCGCGTGGGCGAGGGGATTGACGATGCGGTCTTTGAGGGGGCGCAGGCGCTGGTCGAGCACGTCAGCCCTCGTCCGGGCGCGTCACGACCTGCAAGTCGGACGTGAGCGTGCGGTGGACGGGGCAACGGTCGGCAATCTCCAGGAGGCGCTGGCGCTGGTCGCTGCTGAGCGCGCCTTCGAGCGCGATGTCGCGTGTGATCTGGTCGAGCCGGGGCGCGCCCGTCTCGCACGTCTCGCAGTCGTCGGCATGGACGCGGCTGTGTTTGAGGCGGACGGTGACGCTGTCGAGCGGCAGGCCTTTGCGGCGGGCGTACATCTGGAGCGTCA
>CBDUBO010000290.1:0-4046 GCA_965365405.1 uncultured Rhodothermales bacterium
CGCACCTCGTCCGTGATCATGCGCAGGTTGAGGCCGATGTGGTCGAGGTCGAAGTACATCGTGCCACGGAAGCGGCGGGGCCGCCCGTCGCGCCCGGCAAAGGGCAGCTCGTAGGAGAAGTCGATGGCGAAGCGCTCGAAGAGGACTTTGAGCTGCCGGTCGTTGAGCAGGCCCAGAAAGAGCGCGTCGGTCACGTCGATGGAGAACGTGCCGACCTCGGCGCGCGGGGCCTTGTCCCCGCCTACGCGGTACCACACGAGCCCGTTGGCCGCGGGCCCGCCCGCGTCGAGGTCGCTCGCGCCCAGGTCGAGCATCCGCGTCACGGCAGGCTCCCACGCCTCGCGCAGCGCCTGGCGGTCGGCATTGGAAAGGCGCGCCACCGCGGCGGCAATGGCCGCCAGGCGCTCGCTGCCCGTGAGGTGGTCGGGCACCTGCTGGAGCACCGTGGGGATGCACGCCGGGATCTCGACGAGTCCCGTCCGTTCGGCCGCGCCGTCGCCGCCAGGCCGCGGGGTCACGGTGGGCGCGCGCTTCGCCTCCAACCCGATGGGGTCGAGCGGAGCAACGGGCGAGGTAAACGTGCCGGGCTGGAGGGTATGCATGGGGGAGTCGGAGAGGGATTAGCGGATGCAGACCCGGCCGTGCCTGCCGGGCCTGCAAAGGCAGCCGGCAGGCACCGCTCAGGTCGGTGCGATTAGGCCGGAGGCGCGGGCGGCGCGGTCAGCTCGATCTCGAATACCTGGTCGCTGAAGTCCGGCAGGGAGCTGTAGTCGTCGAGGTCGTAGTAACCCCAGCCGTTGCGCAGGCTCCAGCCCGTGCCGCCGTAGCTGTACTTGCCGTTGGCGCGTTTTTTCCACTGCCTGTCGCCGTAGCGGTTGGCCTTCACGTCGGCGTGTTGGGCGTCGGAGAACTGGATGAGGTCTTCGAAGGCGATGCGGTACTTGGCCGAGTTGTTCGGATTGCGCTCGATGATGGCGTACTTGCCCTCCTGCATCTCGTCGAGTTTGGCTGTGCTGGCCACGAGCGCCGAGTGGTAGTAGTCGTAGGCATTGCTCGTCAGCTTCAGCGTGGCGTTGCCCTTCGAGGAGCAGTCCTTGTCCACGGCCAGGATGAAGTTGAGCATCGTGCCGGGGTCGATGACGGTTTCGTAGTTGGCCGAGGCGCCGTTGCGGTTCTTTCCGGAAGCGAAGATGAGTTCGGGTTCGAGCGAGTTGTAGCGGCTGTTGACGTTGCCCTTGAGCTTCTCGTCGTCCACGCTCGGGTTGCTGTCCTGCCCGGCCTTGGATTTGCCGGGGTTGCTGCTGTCCACGCCGTCCACGTTGTTGCCGTGCCCGTTGTTGTTCTTGGGCACCAGGCGCTGCAGGTAGATGGCCGAGCAGTAGCCCGCCATGGATTCCAGGAACGTGGCCTTGAGTGTGCTCGGCTGCGGCACCACGAGCGTGCCCACGCTCAGGTGCACTTCCTGAATCTCCTGCCCTTCCATCGTGTGGTCGGCAAAGGCGAACTTGCCGTTGGAGACGATGCCGTAGCTCGACGGCGAGGCAAAGGCGAGTTGCGCCGCGTAACTGCCGCCCTTGTAATCGCCGACGTGCCAGCCCGCGGTGCCCAGCGCGTTGATGGCGGCCACGACCTGCTCGATCGTGGCGCCGGGGTTGTTGCGCTCGTAGAGGCGCGCCTCGGCCAGCATCTGGTTGTAGCCCGACCGGGCCACCTCACGCGCCAGCATCTCGTGCTGCCGCTCGGCGTGGCGTTCGGTAGACTTCACGTTGGTCACGTGCGACTGCGAGATGAGGACGGTGCCCCCTACGAGCGCCGTCGTGACGAGGAGTAGTGCGAGTTTTCCCATGGTTGTGTTGTGGTGTGTGTAGCGATGACGGCTCGGAACCGGCCCGTCACTTCTGCCGGTAGGGGATCATGAGGGTGGACGCAAAGTGGACGCTCTGGAGCGCCAGCCCTTTCTGGACGTGCGGCGTGGCCAGCGTGAAGCGGATGCCCGTGTTGCGGATCAGGTTGGGGTTGGCGGCAAAGGTCGCTACAGGGTCGGCGATGGGCTTGGCGTCCTTGTCGAGCATCTCGATCTTGAAGTGCCGCAGGTAGGGTGGCGCGCTGCCGTCGAACGTCCACGCGCCGCTGCCCATCTTCACGTAGCGATCCACGCGGTAGATGTTGTAGGCATCGGCCCCGGAGCCACGCGTGCCTGCGTATTTGAGCCGGTACTGCGTGGTGATGCGCCGCGTGACGAGCACGCCCGACGACACGTCGAGGCTGTCGCGGTAAAAGGTGAACGTCTGGGTGAGTCCGGCCGAGTCCACAGGCGCGTCGAAGGGCAGGGCCGTCAGCGCCATGTCCTGCCCGATGGAGAGCACGTCGTCCTCCATCCACGTCGCCATGTCGGACGAGAGGCGGCGCATCGAGTAGGCGGTGTTGGCCTCGTGGTTGAGCGTCTGCACGCGCATCATGGTCGTAAAGAGCACCACGCCCAGCACGCCCCCGACGATGGTGGCGGTCAGGTGGTCGAGAAGCGCGATCATAGCGTTCGAGGTTGTGCGGTGGTGGACAGAAAGGGATGCGGCGTTACAGCGTCAGCGCCATCACACGCGAAATGTTGATGGGCTCGGGGATGTAGAAGCCCGTGCGGTTGCTGCCGGGCCAGTAGTCCTGCACCAGCACCGTGATCTGCTTGCGGAAGGTGGGCGTGTTCGAGACGGCAAGGGCCGCGTTCACGTAATCGACCTCCACGTTCACCTTGAAAAAGAGCGTGTCGCTACCGGCTACGAAAGGCAGCGTGGCCGTCTGCATCTCGTTGAAATCGCTCAGGTCGTCGCACACGTCCGCGCCCGTGCCGAAGACGGCGCAGGCCCGTCCCTTCGGCATCACGCCCACGAGCCGGTTCTGGAGGTCGGCCACGGTGGCCGTCTCGGTGTTGAGCGGGGCCAGCACGCCCACCGGGTGGAGAATCTCGGACTCGTACTCGCGCTCGCGGATGATCTCCATGGCGCGCAGCCCCACGGCGGCTCCCATTTCTTCGATCTCTTGCACAACGGCGGCCCGCTGGTAGTGCAGGCTCTTCTCCGTCACCGAGAACGAGAAGATGGTGGCGACGATCAGCGCCAGAAGCGCGAGCATGGACTGCGGCATATTGGTGGTGGTGGATTACCCTTCGGTGGCGGTGACACGCACCATCTCGTCCACACTCGTATCGCCCATCTTGACGAGTTCGCGGGCCGAGTCCTGGAGCGTGAGCATTCCTTCTTCGCGCGCCTTGACGCGGATGGCTTCCTCGTCGATGGCCTCGCTCGACTCGACGATCATGTGGCGGATCGCGCGCGAGAAGTAGAGCGCTTCGGTGATGGCGCGGCGTCCCTTGAAGCCGGTGTTCTTGCACGACGGGCAGCCTTTGGCTTCGTAGAACGTCGTCTCCTTGATCTCTTCCTTCGAAAAGCCCAGCCGCCCCAGCAGCACCGTGTCCGGGTCTTTGTCCACCTGCCGGCACTTGGGGCAGATGGTGCGAATAAGGCGCTGCGCCACGACCAGGTTGATGGCGTAGGCGATCAGGAAGGGCTCGACGCCCATCTTGTAGAGACGGCTGATGGCAGACGGCGCGTCGTTGGTGTGGAGCGTGGAGAAGGTGAGGTGGCCCGTGTTGGCGAGCTTGATGGCCAGTTCGGCGGTGTCGCGGTCGCGCATTTCGCCCACCATCACCACGTCGGGGTCGTGGCGCAGAATGGCGCGCAGCGCGCCTTCGAGGTTGAGCTTGTGGCTGAGCTTGATCTGGCGCACGCCCGGAATGATGTATTCGACGGGGTCTTCCACCGTGAGCACGTTCACTTCGGGCGTGACCACCTGGTAGAGGCTCGCCACGAGCGTCGTGCTCTTGCCCGAACCCGTGGGCCCGGTGAGGATGACCATGCCGTGCGGCTGCCGGATGGCGCGGTCGAAGCGTTCGAGCGCGGTGTCCAAAAGACCCAGCTTGCGCAGGTCGGTGACGACTTTGCGGTCGTCGAGGATTCGGATGACGATGCTCTCGGCGCGCACGTCCGGGTTGG
>CBDUBO010000291.1:0-4035 GCA_965365405.1 uncultured Rhodothermales bacterium
TCACCATTGCGGGGGCAAACGAGGCGCTCGCGCCGGGCAACAGCCAGGAGGTGGGTCTGCGCCGCGCCCTCGTGCTCAGCTTCCCCAGAGATTTTCCCTTCGTGCGTGAGCCGGGAGACCAGGGGCCCGACCAGGGCGTCGAGACGCTCCGGGTGTTCGCCACACTCCAGCCCACCGACTTCTCGTCGCTGTTGCAGGAGGGCGTGCGATCCGTGGAAGCGGGGGGCAGGTCGCCCCTGGGCCGGCTGCTGGGGCGCGCCTTCAAAGGCACCACGCGCGACATGGCCTTTGCCGATGAGGAGCCTGCCGAAGGCGACGACTGGACGGTGGTGACGCGCGCCTTCGTGCTGCGCCGCCGCTCCGCCGGCGTGCCGCTCGACGCGGGCGGCGGGGCCGTGGCGGTGGGCGCGGTGCGGCTGCGCACACCCGGTCTCCAGGGGCAGGCGCAGGTGCTGCCCGCCTTCAGCGCCCGCACGCGCAGTGTGGACGGGGCCACGAATGCGTTCGAGGCCGCGCTCGATGCGGAGCACGTGCAGGCGCAGCACACCGTCCGCATCGCCGACGCACGGGCCACGGAGCCGCCCCTCGCTGCCTCGCGCAGCCTGGACGCGCCGGGAGAGGGCCTGCCGGCTATCGAGATCGAGGTGCCCGCCCCGCCGCCGGGCGCGGGGCAGATGCTGCTCTATACCGACGCCCAGGGCGTGACGACGTGGCAGTTTGCCCGGCCACAGCAGGCCACGCGCTCGCTCGACGGTGCTGCCACGCGCCAGTACGTCGTTCCGCGCGGCAGCAGCGAGGGCACGCCCGAAGTGGGCACACGCGGCCTCATCGGGGCCGTGGGCGAGCACCTGTTCAAAACGCTCGTCTTCCCCCTCATCGACCCCTTGCTGGGGGCGGTGGGCGACCATTTCGCCGGGCGCTGGGAGGCGCAGAACCGTCCCTACCGCGTCCGCAGCTTCACCCCGCACGACTACGCCCGCGCCGACGTGCCCCCCCTCGGCGGCGAGCAGTGGCGGCAGCTTGCGCAGGGACGGGCGCTGCTGCTTGTGCACGGCACCTTCAGCCAGGCCCATTCGGCCTTCGGCGGCTTCGCCCCGGAGACGGTAGCAGCGCTGCACCAGGCCTATGGCGGGCGCGTGTTCGCCTTCGACCACTTCACGCTCTCGCACGACCCGCGCGAAAACGTCGCCCGCCTGTTCCAGTCCGTTCCCGAAGAAGTCCGGCTCGACGTGGACATTGTGTGCCACTCGCGCGGCGGGCTGGTCAGCCGTGTGCTGGCCGAGCAGCAGGGCACGTTCTCGCTCGGCTCGAAGGGACTCCGCGTGGGCAAGGTCGTCTTCGTGGCCTCGCCCAACGCGGGCACCGCCCTGGCCGACCGTGACCACATGGGCGACCTGCTCGACACGTTTACCAACGTGCTCAACTTCATCCCCGACAACCCGGTGACGGACGTGCTTGGTGGTGTCGTGACGGTCGCCAAGCAACTGGCCGTGGGGGCGATGGGCGGGCTGGACGGGCTGATGGCGATGACGCCCGGCGGGCCGTTTCAGCAAACCCTCAACAGGGCTGGAGACGGCGACGGCGTCCATTACTTCGCCCTCGGGGCGCGCTACACACCCACCGACCCCGGCCTGCGCGCCTTTGTCACAGGGCGGTTGCTCAACAAGGTCTTCGGGGCCGACAACGACCTCGTCGTGCCGACGGAGAGCGTCTATGCCGCCAACGGGTCGGGTCGCTTTCCCATCGAGGCGCGCCACGTGTTCGAGGCCCCGGACGGCGTTTCGCACACGTCGTTTTTCCAGCACCCGGCGGCGCAGCGCAAGCTGCTCGAATGGCTCCACCCGTGATGCGTGAGGTGTTGCGTATTGCGTGACCCCTGACCATTTCTCCCGTCCCCACGTCCCCTCCCCCCATTCGCCAATCACCCTTGCCCCATGATTGACTACCACGACTTCTGGATGCGCATCGAGCGCCGGGGCGACGGCTTCTGGGTAACGGTGCGTTCGCCTGCCGGTGAGTGCGACGGGCCGCTGCGCCTGCCCGAAGGTGCCGATGCCTACAGCCTCGCCGCCCTCGTGAACGGCGCGCGGGGCGGCCTGGTGCGCGGTGCACCCGGCGAGACGCCCGGC
The DNA here is from genome assembly GCA_965365405.1 of uncultured Rhodothermales bacterium. Taxonomy (GTDB): domain Bacteria; phylum Bacteroidota; class Rhodothermia; order Rhodothermales; family BA12; genus CBDUCD01. Next base: position 2,130 of record CBDUBO010000291.1, read on the forward strand.
ACCGAGGCTGCCACCCGTGACCTGGACTTCGAGGGTGGCGAGGCGGGCAACGACCCCGACCGCGCCGGACGCGAGCTGTTCCAGGCCCTCTTCAACGAGTCCATCCGCGACGCGCTCAGCCGCAGCCAGGGGATGATGGGCAAAGAGGGAGGGCTGCGCTTTCGCCTCCAAATAGACCTGGACGATCCGCAACTGGCGCGGCTGGCCAGCCTGCCGTGGGAACTGCTCTATGACGAGCGCACCCGCACCGCCTTCGGGCGCTCGCCCTACACGCCCATCGTGCGCTACGTCGAGGTGCTGCGCCCCTACGACCCGCCGCCGTTCACGCCGCCGCTGCGCGTGCTCATCGCCCTCGCCAACCCCGCCGGCACGCACCCGCTCGACCTGGAGAAGGAGCGCGCTGCCATCGAAAAGACGTGGGCGAAGCTCGACGGCGTGGAGGTCGAAATCATCGAACACGCCACGCGCGAAAAGCTTTTCGATGCCCTCGACAGGGGGGTCTTCCACGTGCTGCACTACATGGGGCACGGCGGCTTCGACGAGCGGACGGGGCGTGGGGCCCTCTTTCTCGAAACCCCCACGGGCGAAGCTGAACCCATCCTGGGCGAGACGCTGGGCGACACCCTGCGCGACGAACGCTCCATGCGGCTCGTCGTGCTCAACGCCTGCGATACGGGCAAGGCCAGCCACAGCAGCGACCTCGACCCCTTCGCAGGCGTGGCCGCGGCCCTCGTCATGGCCGGCATCCCCGCCGTCGTGGCCATGCAGGTGCCCGTGGCCGACCACGCCGCCGTCGCCTTTGCCGAGAAGTTCTACGCCGACCTGGCCACCGGGCGGCCCGTGGATGCCTCCGTTGCCGCGGGGCGCAAGGCCATCTACCGCGCCAACCCGGAATCGCTCGAATGGGCTACGCCCGTGCTGTTCATGCGCGCCCCAGACGGGCGCCTCTTCAGCACGCCGCCTACACCCGATCCCCCCCCTACACCGGCCTCGACACCTGCGCCAGCCCCTATCCACACGCCGCCCCCGACCGCTGCGGCCGAGCCACCGCGCAAGCGAGGGCTGCTGTGGGCGGGCCTGGGAGGTCTCGCCCTGCTCATTCTCGTCATCGCACTCTCAAACGGTTTGGCGGGCGGCTCCGACGAGGAAATAGACGCCCCGAGTGCCGAAAGCGTAGATCCTGAAGTGGCGGCACTGATGGACGAATACGGCTATTCCGAACCGGAGGCCGACTACTACCCGCACGTGCTGACCGTAGCTGAGGCCCTCGTGGCGCAGCAAGCAACCCTGGGTGAGGAAGGCTACGAACCCCTCTGGACGCGCTTGTACGTGCTGCGCGAGGGCATGAACCAGGAAGAAACCGTCCCGCTGGAGCCGGGCTACGAGTACGCCTTTTTCGCCAGCTGCGACAGAGACTGCTTGCAGATCACGCTGAGTGTTTTCGACAGCGAGGGGAATAACGTCGCCGAGAACCGCTCGGACTACCCCTTCGTCACGCTCACCGCGCCCCCCGAAGGGGACACGTACACCGCCGGGCTCTACCTCGAAGACTGCAACGCCAACCAGTGCTACCTGGGCCTGGGTGTGTACGGGCGGCCTGTTGTCGAGGAGGAGTTGCAGGAGTAGTCCGCTTCGGGCGGCTCGTTCACGAGGATCATGGAATATCTCGACTTTGAATTGTGCATCGGCAAGGGAGCCGGGCGTCTCTACCCGCTCACCGTGGTGCGGTCGCCCGCGGGGGAGCAGCGCGCGACGATGCACTTTCCGTTCGACGAACTCGAACTGGCCAACAAGCTCCAGGCGCTCCAGATCGCGCTGCTCAAGTCTGGCGGTACGCGGCGCGACCTGGCGGTGCCCGAGGAGCAAACGTCGGTGCGCGACTTCGGGCGGGTGCTGTTCGAGGCCG
>CBDUBO010000292.1:0-4025 GCA_965365405.1 uncultured Rhodothermales bacterium
CACCGGAGGCGGGCCGCGCTTTTTCCTGCGCAACCACCGCGCCATGACGCGGGCTGCCCGCGACACGCCCGCCCGCCTCTACCACGCCAGCGACCTGTTCGTGCTGCCGGCCCTGGCGCGCGCCGCCCGCGCCCGCCGCGCCCGCCTCGCCTACGACGCCCGCGAACTCTACCCGCACGTCTTCGGCACCGTCGGCAAGCCGTGGGCTTCCTTTTTCTGGAGAACGGTCGAAGGGCGATACGCCCGCCGGGCCGACGCCGTGTTCACGGTAAACGACACCATTGCCGACTGGATGGCACAGCACTACGCCATCCGCCGGCCCACGGTGCTGTTCAACGTGCCCGAATGGCGCGCCGTCGCCGCCACGAACAGGCTGCGGCAGGCGACGGGTGTGCCTGCGGGCGTCCCCATCGTCCTCTACCAGGGCGCCCTGTTTCCGCACCGCGGGCTGCCCGTGCTGGTCGAGGCCATGCAGGCCGTGCCGGATGCCGCCCTCGTGCTCATGGGCGAAGGACCGCTGCGCGGCGCGCTGGAAGCGCAGATCGTGGCCGCCGGACTTCAGAGGCGCGCTTTCGTGCTCGACCCCGTGCCGCCGCACGATTTGCTGGACGTGACGGCCTCCGCCGACATCGGCGTGCTCCCGCTCGACGATGTGTGCCTGAGCTACCGCTACGCCCTCCCCAACAAACTCTTCGAGTACCTCATGGCGGGCCTGCCTGTGGCCGCCACCGACCTGCCCGAAATCCGGCGTGTGGTGGAGGGCTTCGGCGTGGGCCTGCTCAGCCCTCCCGGCGATGCGGCGGCGCTGGCACGGCAGTTGCAGACGCTGCTGGCCCACCCCGACCGGCGCCGGGCGATGGCAGCCCGCGCCCCCCAGGTCTTTGAAACCTACAAGCCTGCCGAGGCTTCGGAAAAGCTGGCTACTGCTTTCCAGACGCTCCTCGACCTTCCCGAACACCACCCATGAAGCGCCTCCTCCCGTTCCTGCTTCTTCTGCTGGCTGCCCCCCTCGCCTCTGCCCAGCAGGCAGCCGAGCCGGACGCCAGCGTAGCCGCCGAAGGCGTGGCCTGGCATTCCTCCTTTGCCCAGGCGCTTGACGCTTCCAAGACGAGCGGCAAGAAGGTGCTGGTGGACATCTACGCGCCCTGGTGCCCGTGGTGCCGCCGCCTCCAGCGCGAGGTGTACACCACCGAGCCCGTCCAGTCCTACCTGCGCGAACACTTCGAAGTCGTCCGCCTCAACGGCGAAATCGGCGACGACCAGCACGACTACATGGGCTACACGCTCTCCTCCACCGAACTGGCGCAGGGACTTGGCGCGCAGGGCTACCCAACGACGGTGTTTCTGGGGCCGGACGGCAAGTACATCACGCGCCTGCCGGGCTTTGCCGGGCCGGAGGACTTTGTTTACGTGCTCCATTACATCGGCTCGGACGCCTACACGTCGCAGACGTTCGACGACTTCCTGAAGGATGCCAAGCGGCCCTCGGGCGGCCGTTGAGCCCGTTCGCAACTCGAACAGAAAGCAGCGCTCACCCGGCCCGGTACGCGTAATTCCACACTTTCTTGCGCGTTTCGTACAGTGAGGGCTACTACACGCCCCTGCCGCCCCGACATCCGTTTCCGATGGGCAAGTTTCCGGCCCTTCACCGGCTGCTCATCGAGGAAGAGATCATCCGGGCTGGCGACGTGGTAGAGCCGCGCGAGGTGGATTGGAGCGACCTGCTGCTCGTCCACACGGACGAATACCTGGCCGCCTTCGCGCACGGCACGCTCTCGAAGGCGGCGGTGCGGTTGCAGGGGCTGCCGTGGACGGAAGGGCTGGTGCGGCGCTCGCGCCTGGCCGTGCGCGGCACCATCAACGCGGCCCTGATGGCACTCGAAGACGGCGTGGCGGCCAACCTGGCCGGCGGCACGCACCACGCCTTTTCCACGCACGGCGAGGGCTTTTGCATCTTCAACGACGTGGCCGTTGCCATCCGCGTGCTCAGCCGCGAGGGCTGGCTTCGCCGCGCGCTCGTCGTGGACCTGGACGTGCACCAGGGCAACGGCACGGCGGCCATTTTTGCAGACGACCCGCGCGTGTTCACCTTCTCCATGCACGGCGAGAAGAACTACCCGTTTCGCAAAGTCCCTTCCAGCCTCGACGTGGGCCTGCCGGACGGCACCGGGGACGACGCCTACCTCGATGCCCTCGCCGGGCATCTGCCTGCCGCCATCGAACGGGCGCGGCCCGACCTGGTGTTCTACCTGGCCGGCATCGACGTGCTGGCCGACGACCGCTACGGACGCCTCTCGCTTACCCGCGCCGGCGTACACGCGCGCGACCGCTACGTGCTCGAAACGCTCCACGCAGCGGGTTTGCCCGTGACGTTGCTGCTCAGTGGTGGCTACGGGCCCACGCCAGAAGAAACTGCCGACCGGCACGCCATCTGCCACCGCGAGGCGCGGCGCGTGTACGGCTGAAGGGCTTGCCCGGACGCTGACCGCTCAGTCGAGCCGGGTAGCGAGCGGGATCGCTTTTTTCTGCGCACCAGCGGCCAGCTTCTCCTGCACGTCCAGCACGAGGGCAGCAAAAGCCGCCGGGTCGCTGGGCTGCGATTTGTAGCCGGGTACGAGTTGGATGAGGCGCTCGGCCTCTCGGCGGGCCGCGGCGGGCTTGCCCAGACCGAGGTGGGCCAGAGCCTTGAGGCGGCACTGCTCCGCCTGCTCGCCCAACTGCGCCTGTACCACGTGGCGAGCGGCGCTTACCGCCGCTTCGGCCTCGGTGGGCACGTAGGCGGCCAGCGTGGCGCGCGGCGCGGCGCTCTGTGCCGTCGCCTCCAGCACCAGGCCGGGGAAGAACATCACGAAGGCGAGCAGGAACAGACGCATGGCAGCGGCGAGATGGTGGTTTGCCGATGGTATCGGCGGCACCGCGCACCAGCTTAACCCGCGCCGCGAAAAGATCAGGCCATACCTGCCAGGCCGCACGCGTCAGACCGCGCCCGTGCGCGTCGCGTGGATGAAGTCCGTGTAGGCGGGCTCGGCCCCCGCCGCCCTGAGGTCGGACGCGATCTGGCCGCGGTGATAGGCCGCGTGCAGCAGCACGTGTGTCAACACATCCTCGACGCGGCTCGTGTGGTCTTCGCCCTTCGAGTTGGTGTACGAGACGGTTTCTTCCAGGCGCTCTGGCGTGGCCGACGCGAGCCAGGTCGCCCACGCATCTGCCGCCCGCTCGATCTGCCGAGCGGTTTCTTCGAGCGTCCAGTCGGGCCAGACGGGCACGGGTGCCATTTCGCCTTTCAGCCGTGCCTGCCACAGCCGATGTGCCGCCGCGATGTGTGCGAGGCGTTTGCGTGCGTGTTCCGGCAGCTTTTCACCGGCCTGCGCACACGCTGTCAGGGTGGCTTGGCCCGCCCAGGTATCGTAGTGGAAGGCGCGGACGAAGTAATCGAGCATGACTTCCCGGTTTCAGGATCAGAATGGGTCACCCACGCGCCCAGCCTTTCATCTTGTCGCGGAGGTAGGCGGCGACGTTTTCCTTCGGCAGCCGGTCCTGCGCCGTCGTGTCGCGGCTGCGCACCGTCACCGTGCCGTCTTCGAGCGTCTGCCCGTCCACCGTCACGCAAAAGGGCGTACCGACTTCGTCCATGCGGCGGTAACGGCGGCCCACGGCCCCTTTCTCGTCGTAGAACACGTTGAGGCCGTTCTCACGCAGATCGTCTTCGATGGCGTGGGCCACTTCGGGCATCCCGTCCTTCTTGACGAGCGGCAGCACGGCCGCTTTGATGGGCGCGATGCGCGGGTGGAAGCGCAACACGGTGCGCGTCTCACCGCCGACCTCATCCTCATCGTACGCCTCGCAGAGCAGCATCAGCACCGTCCGGTCGAGCCCGACGGACGTTTCGACGACGTAGGGGATGTACTTCTCGTTCGTCTGCGGATCGAAGTACTGGAGGTTCTTGCCGCTGAACTCCTGGTGGCGGCCCAGGTCGTAGTCCGTCCGGCTGTGGATGCCCTCGATCTCCTGCCAGCCCATCGGGA
>CBDUBO010000293.1:0-4022 GCA_965365405.1 uncultured Rhodothermales bacterium
CGGAAGACCGCATGATCACCGACGCCGACAAGTGGCGCATCCGCATGGACGGACTTTACCCGACCCAGCAGACCATGCAGGCAGCAGTGAACCTCGTCCTATTCCCCGTCATCAGCGGCGACGCCGCTTCGCGCGTCGAGAAGCTGCGGCCCATCGAAGCCATCACCGCGCTGCTACCGCAGGCGTCGCTGCTGCGCCGCGACGCAACGCACGCCCAGACGTTCATGCGCATGGTATCGCGGCTGGCGGCTCAGGCCCCCGCGTACCGCTTTTTAAGCGGAACCGACGTGTACCGCGACGGTGCCCTCCTCCACACCCTCTTGCTCTCGCTCCTGCCTTCCCATGTCCAGACTGAAGCCTAAAGCCGGACTCCTCATGACCGAAATCGAGGGCGAAGCCGTTCTGCTGGACATGGAGTCCAGTTACTACTTCTCGCTCAACGAAACCGGAACGCGCATCTGGCGCGGGCTCGAAGACGGCAAAACTGAAGACGAAATCGTGGACGGCCTGGTTCAGGAGTTCGAGGTTACACGCCAGGAGGCGGAACAGACCACCCGTGCCTTTCTCGACAGCCTGCTGAGTGAAGGCTTGCTTCGCACCTGATCTGGACCACCATGCGCCTTTTCCTGCTGCTTGCGCCTCTGCTAATACCTCTCTGTGCGGCGGCGCAAACACTGTCGCCTTTCCGCCCTGTTGCCACGTACTCCATCGTCGCGCGCGACTCAGTGACGGGCGAAATGGGCGTGGCGGTGCAGTCGCACTGGTTTTCAGTCGGAGCCATCGTGCCCTGGGCCGAGGCCGGCGTGGGGGCTGTGGCCACGCAGTCGTTTGTTGACCCACGCTACGGACCGCTAGGGCTGGAGCTCATGCGGCTCGGACGCACGGCTGAAGAAGCACTCCACGCCCTCATCTCGACGGACAGCGGCGCGGACGTGCGACAGGTGGCGATGGTGGACGCGGCGGGAAAGGTGGCCGCGCACACGGGCACGCGCGCCATCTATGCTGCTGGCCACCATGTTGGGCCGGGCTTTTCCGTGCAGGCCAACCTGATGGAAAACCCGACCGTGTGGGACGCGATGGCCCGCGCCTATCAGAACACGACGGGCGACCTGGCCGAGAAGATGCTCGCGGCGCTCGAAGCTGCCGAAGCAGAAGGCGGCGACATCCGAGGCAAGCAGTCGGCGGCGCTCATCGTGGTGGGCCCGAAGTCCACCGGGCGCCCCTGGCTCGACCGCCGTTTCGACCTGCGCGTCGAGGATCATCCCGATCCCGTTGCCGAGCTACGCCGCCTCGTAACGCTCCAGCGCGCCTACCAGAAACTCAACGAGGGCGATGAACACGTGACGGTGGGCGACATCCCGGCGGCCCTTCAGGCCTATTCGGAAGCGATGGCGCTCGTGCCAGACGAGGCCGTCAACGGCGAGGCCGCTTTCTGGGTGGGCATCACGCTCGCCAGCATCGGGCGCGAGGCGGAGGCGCTGCCCTACCTCACCCGCGCTGCCGAGCAGGACGTACGGTGGATCGAACTGGTGGGACGCCTGCCGGACGCGGGCCTGCTTCCGCACGACGAAGCGCTCGTCGAGCGCCTGCGCGCTTCCATGCTGGGCCAGTAACCATGCCACGATCCGACGCTTTCTGGAAAAGCAGCCCCTGGGTACTTGTCATCGTCACGGTTGCCCTCGCAGCCGTGACGCTCGCGATTCGCGTGGCAACGGGCCTGTAGGGAGGTGCCGCGGCACCTCCCTACGCGGCATAGCACGGGTTGCCCCTCTGAGTGCACCTGCTCCCCCGTCGTAGGGGCACAGCGCCCCTACATCGCCCGCCACCGCCAGGCTCACCGAACGCGGGTCACCAGGCGACTCACGCGGTAGCCGTTCGCTTCGAGCGTGACGACGTATGTGCCGCTCGACATCGTGTCTTCCGGCGTCCAGCGCAGGCGGTGCGAACCGGCAGCGCGCCAGCCACTGTCCAACAGAAGCGCCACCTCGCGGCCCAGCAAGTCGTGCACGCGCACGGTGACGCGCGTGGGTTCGGGCAGCGTAAATGCTACCTGCGTAGCAGCGACGAACGGATTGGGCCACGCGCCCTCAAAGGCGATGCCGCCCGGTAGCGGCCCGTCGTACTCGGCGCTCGTAGCCGTGGCAGGCGTGGCTGCCGCGCTCTCGTTCCAGTTCTGATCCAGCGCCGTGAGGACGTAGTGGTACGTGGAGGCAGGGCCGGCAGGGGGCGTATCCACATGCGAAGTCGCCTCGCCGCCCAGCACGGCCACGAGGGCGCTGCTGCTTTCCAGGTCGGCGGGGAGCGTGGGGGCTTGGCTGAAGCGGTACAGGGCGTACCACGCGGCACCGTCGCCGTCAGAGGCAGCAGGCGGAGCCTGCCACGTGACTGTGATTGAGCGTCCCGACCCCACGGCTTGCACGTTCTGCGGCGCTTCCGGGGCAAGGGTCTCCTTCCACGGCATCACGGGCGGGAGGGCCGGGTAGCGATAGAGATCGTTGCGCAGCGAGTCCTCGATGGAGTTGGAGTTATAGACGAGGTTGCCTGTGCGGAAAAAGACGCTGCCAGGGATATTGTTGTCCCGGTTGAAGCGCACCTGGCGTGGCAGTTCGGCCAGGCTGTACGCGCCGCCCCGGTAGGCGGCGTGGCCGGGATAGATGTGCCGGTTGTTCTCGACAGCACGGTCCCGCCACCAGCGCGAGAGCCGTCCGTAGTCCTGCCCGCCGCCAAACGCCCAGTAGAGCTGCGGCGTGATGTAGTCGATGGACTGATCCTTCAGCCACTGCCACCCGTCGGCGTAGATGGTGCGATAAGCGTCCAGGCCCGTCGTGCCTGAGGGGACACCGGGCTGCCAGATGCCGAAGGGCGAAACGCCGTACTTGACGTGCGGATTGGCCGCGCGGATAGAATCTCCTACCTGCGCGATGAACAGGTTGATGTTGTCGCGCCTCCAGTCGCCCCTGTTGGTGAAGCCCCGGTTTTCAGCAGCAAACGTGGCATCGTCCTGGTTGGTGATGCCGGGGAAATTTTTGTTGTTGTCGGGATAAGGATAGAAATAGTCGTCGAAGTGGACGCCGTCCACGTCGTAGCGCCGCACCACGTCCATGATGACGCGCGTGTTGTAATCGCGCACGGCCTGTTTGCCGGGGTCGAGAATGGCGATGTTGGTCTGCGAGAACTGGAGAATCCAGTCAGGATGCTTTTTGGTGACGTGGAGCGTGTCGGTGGGGTAGTTGCCGATGTTGCGTTCGACGCGGTAAGGGTTAAACCAGGCGTGCAGCTCCATGCCACGCTTGTGTGCCTCTTCGATAGCGAACGCGAGCGGATCGTAGGCCGGACTTGGAGCTTTGCCCTGCTGCCCCGTCAGCCAGTACGACCACGGCTCAATCGTGGACGCATACATGGCGTCTGCCTCCGAGCGCACCTGAAAAAAGACGGCGTTGATGTTCATCCTCTTCAGTTCGTCGAGCAGATACACCAGGTCGTCCTTTTGCTGCTGTGAAGGGTCGCCCTGCTTGGGCCAGTCGAGGTTGGTGACCGTAGCGATCCAGGCGGCGCGGAACTCACGCTTGGGCGGCGTTCCCGTCTGGGACAGGGCCGGGAGCGCGAGCGCGCCCAGCAACAGGGCGAGCAGGCTGTGGCGGAGCAGCTTCATGAGGAGGGATTTCGGGGTTGCGAAAAAGCCCCCGGCCGCACGGGCAGCCGGGGGCCTCGTTCCATGTGTTCAGACGGCGCGGGGCTTACCGCACAACCGTCATGGTGCCATTGAGGACGTGGCCGCCTGCGTCGAGGCGATACACGTACAGGCCGGCCGGCAGCGCGGAGGCGTCGAAGCCCACGCGGTACGTGTCGGCGGCCAGCATCTGATCCACGACGCGGGCGACCTCGCGGCCCAGCGTGTCATAGACCTTGAGCGTGGCGTGCGCCGCCATGGGAAGCGCGAACTCAATGGTCGTCACGCCCGAAGCCGGGTTGGGGTAGCTGCCGCGCAGCGCCAGGCCGGCCGGCACTTCACCCGTCGGCTC
>CBDUBO010000294.1:0-4012 GCA_965365405.1 uncultured Rhodothermales bacterium
CGGCGTACAGCTACGCCAACAACAAGCGGCGTTTGCAGCAGCTGATGGGGTAGGGAAGGGCCAATGGGCAATTCGGCAATGGTCAACGGGTAACGGGGAAACCGTAGGGGCGCAATTCATTGCGCCTGCCCGATTGCCGCTGCGCCGAACCCCGTAGGGGCGCACCGTGGTGCGCCCTTGTTGCACCACCAGCACCATTTCGGGGCGTAGGGGCAGGTCTCAGACCGGCCCCTACGTCGTTTGTGGCCATGCCCGCTGTTTGTGGCCGCTCGCGCCGCCCCGGATAGAGGCAGCGCCCAGTGTTTTTTCGAGGGTTGCGTTAAGGAAGGCGAGACCGGGTGCCGATACCACGACAAAGCGTCCGTCAACGGCCCCGCCACATGAAGAAGACCACTGCACCCTCCGAAGCGCAGCCCGCGCTTGGCATCATCGTCACCCCGCGCAAAACGTACGGGATGCTGCTCCGCCCCGACAGCGGCCAGCGCCCCGAAGTGATGCGCCGCTTCACGCGCATCCGTGCGCAGTACGCCTCGGTGCAGACCGCCGCGCCTTCGCTCTCCGGCGACGGCAGCGCGGGTGCGTTCGAGGACGCCACGCTCACCATCGGCGACGCGCCGGCCTCGGATCAGCTTTTTCTCGCCTCCGAGTTCGGCGACCTCGCCGCAGGGGCCCAGGCGGCACCGGGTGCCGCCGCAGCGCCGGCCGGCCACACGTCCGAACTGTTCACGTCCGAGCTGCAAGACCTGCTGGCCGAGTGCCAGGAGGGGCTGGGCGTCGAGCCGGTGATCGGCCTCGTCATAGACGCCTCCGACGTGCAGTACGCCGAGGTGCGCGTGCCCGAAGTGGTGGGCGAAAAGGCCGACAAGCTGCGCGCCCGCATGATGGGCCTGCTGGGCGAGCAGATCACCGACTTCGATGCGGACCGGGTCGTGTTCCTGCCCATGACGGCCGCCGAGGATGGCACAGCGCGCCACCTGGCCGTGGCCCCGCGCCCCGACGACGCCTCGACGCGCACGCTGCGCGAGTTGCGCCAGCTCTACCGTGGCCTGCCGCCCGCGCGCCTGCTCGACAGCGAGGTGAGCCTGCTGGCGGGCCTCACGCGCATGGTCGAGACCAAGCTGCGCGCCGAGGAGCCCGAAGCGGTCGCGGCGGGCTGCACGCTCGTCGTGCGCCCCGGCACCGACGACACGCTCGTGCTGGCGTTTCAGGAAGGCGTGCTGCACCACTACGCGCAGCTGCGCTCGCTCACCGCCTTCGACGCGCCCGAGACGCTGTGCTCGCGCATCCTGCTCCAGCAGGACGAGCATGGCCTGGGCGACATCTCCCGCATTCTCGTGCTGAGCGAGGCCAACGAGGACGGCCTCGTGCAGTACCTCAGCCTCTACTACCCCGACGCCGACGTGCGCTCGTGCCGCCAGGATCTGGCTGTCGAGATGCTCAGCAGCAGCGCCGATCCCGTCGAAGTGCCCTTTGTGGCGGCCTACGCCGTGGCGCTGCGCCTGACCGGGCGCCCCGCCGACCGGGCGTTCTTTCCCGACCTCAACCTGCTGCCGCCCACGCTGCTGCGGCGGCGCGTGGTGGTGCCCTTCAGCTGGCACGTGTACGCCCTGGCCGTTCTGCTTTTCGTGACCGTGTTCTTCTTCACGGCGCGCTACGTGGTGCAGCAGGGCAGCATCAGCGACCAGCGCGCCCGCGTGGCCGTGCTGGCCCCCGAACGCGCCCAGGCGCAGGTCACGACGCTCCAGGCCGAGATCGACTCGCTTCAGAACCTGACGATGGGCTACCACCGCTCGCTCGAAGTGATCGACTCGCTCCTCATCGGCAGCGACCGCTGGAGCCGCGCCCTCGAACAGGTCACCCGCGTGGCCTCGTCTGTGCGCGGCATCTGGGTCGAAAGCTGGAATGACGGCGGCACCACGCTCACGCTCAGTGGCAACGCCACCGGGCGCGACCGCATCGTCCGCTTTGCCGACATGATCGGTGGGGAGATCACGACCGTCTCGTTTTCCGAGATCCGCGAGTTTCCCGTCTACGCCTTCACCATCACCATACCGCTCTCCAACGAGCTGCCCGCTGCGGCGCGCTACCTGCGCGACCAGGTGGCGGCGCCCGACTCGCTGACGGCGCGCGCGCCCGTGATCGCTCCCTGAACCCCTTTCGCCCCGCTTCTGCCATGAACAACACCCTTTCCAACGCCCTCGTGCTGGCCTTCTGCTGGGTCCTGGTGGCCGGCGTGGGTACGTACCTGACGTTTTTTCACCAGCCGCGCGAGCTGCTCACGCTCCAGGAAACCGAGCGCGCCACCGTGCTGCGCCAGCAGGAGGCGGACGCCCTGCTGGCCCAGATGAGCGCGTCGCAGACCGAAGCGCGCGACGTGTACCAGCGCTGGAATGCCCGTTACAAGGTGATGCCCGCGTCGCTGCGCTCTTACGAGATCGTGGACTACCTCAACAACCTCACGGGCAGCGGCTTCGAGGCGTTCGACGTGCAGGTGGTGGGCGTGACGCAGAGCGCTGGCTTTTCCACCTACTCGCTGGGCATTACCGGGCGCGCCTACTACGGGTCGCTCTACCGCCTGGTGTGGCACCTGGAAAACAACCGCAGCTTCTACCGCATCCGCACGCTTGAACTGAAGCACCTCGACCTGCGCGACGCCGACGCGGAGGGGCGCGAGCGGATGCAGGTGCTCGTCTCGTTCAACCTGACGCTGGAAGCCTACTTCGGCGGGGCCGAGGGCATGAGCGCGCCGTCTGCTGCGTGGAACGCGGGTCTCGTGGCGGCCGGCGGGTCTGCCGCGGCACCGCCCCCCGTGCCCGACGGCATCCTGCCGCGCTTCACGCCCATCGGCAATCCGTTCTACCCCATCATCCTCGACGCCGTGCCGCCCAACACCTACGGGCTGGTAGACCTCGACAATGCCCAGTTGGTCTCCATCGCCAACGGCCACGCGGTCTTCCGCGACGGCGACGCCTACTTCACACTCGGTGTGGGCGATGCCGTGTACCTGGGCCGCATCACGACGATTGACCCGGAGACGAGCCGCGTCGTGGCCTACCTCAACCGTGGCGGCATCACCGACGAGGTCGAAGTCAGCCTCGCCCAGCCGGGCAAAGGCACCTACAAGCCTGCCGTGCTCCCCGTAGCAGATCCTACCCAGAACTGAATCCCAGTATTCCCATGAACCTTCGCCTGATCCTCGCCGCGCTCGTGCTGCTGGCCCTGGCCGGCCCGGTCGCTTCGGCCTCCGCGCAGCAGCCCACGCAGCGCACCATCCGCACCTACGTGCCGCCCGACCAGCTCGTCTCCTTCCAGGCGAGCGTTCCGTTCGATCAGTTTATCGCCACGCTCAACCCCATCTTCGAGCGCGTCACAGGCAAGCAGCTCATCGACCCCGAAGGCCGCAGCACGCCCATCGGCGTGACTATCGTGGGGCAGCACTTTTTCGACGCGTTCGCGCTGGCCATGCAGAGCAACGCGCTCACCTACCGCGAGAACGAGCGCTACTTCGTCGTGACGGCGGCCCCGTCCGACCAGGGCGTGTTTTTGCAGCAGAGCGCCAACACGGCGGGCCTGCCCGGTGCAGAAACGGGCAAGGCAAACGCCCAGGCCACGCTCGGCACGCGCGAAATTCAGATCAACGCGCTCCTGTTCGACCTCAACGCCACGCGGGCGCGCGAACTGGGCTTGGACTGGAACATCGGCTCCGTCACGGGCGAGCCTGTCACCATCAACACGAAGGGGTTTTTCGACCTGTTCGGCAGCACCGTGAAGGGGCCGGGCGAGCTGACGTTCACGACGCTCAGCCAGGTCTTCCGCGCGCTTGAAGACGACGGCGTGGGCAACACACTTGCCCAGCCGCAGATCACCGTCACGAGCGGCGTCGAGGGTAACATTCAGATCGGCTCCGACATCCCGATTCAGACGCGCGACTTCGCGGGCAACACCATCACGCAGTTTGTGCAGACGGGCACCATCGTCAAGGTGACGCCGACGCTGATCACCGAGCCGATTT
>CBDUBO010000295.1:0-4010 GCA_965365405.1 uncultured Rhodothermales bacterium
CGTGTCTGCTCCTTTCCGCGCTACCTACCGGCTGCAACTCCACCCCGGCTTCACCTTCGCCGACGCCGCGCGCGTCGTGCCGTACCTGGCGCGGCTGGGCGTGAGCCACCTCTACCTCTCGCCCGTTACCCAGTCGCGGGCGGGCTCCACGCACGGCTACGACGTGATCGACCACAACGCCGTGGACAGCGAGCGCGGGGGGCGCGAGGGCTTCGACTTGCTGCTCGAAACCGCCCGCGCCCACGAACTGGGCGTCCTGCTCGACTTCGTGCCCAACCACGCCGGTGTGGGCACGGACAATAGCGCGTGGCAGGACGTGCTGGCTTACGGACCGGGCTCGCCCTACGCCCGCCTGTTCGACATCGACTGGCACCCACTCAAGCCTGAACTCGAAGGCAAGGTGCTGTTGCCGTTTCTGGGCAAAACCTATGGCGAAGCCCTCGATGGCGGCGAGCTGTCCGTCACGTACACCGACGGCCGCTTCTGCCTGTCGTATTTCGACAACCGCTTCGCGCTCAACCCTGCCTCTTACCACGACCTCTTCGTGGCGGCGCTGCCGCGCTACGAACGACAGGAGGCTTACTTCGACCTCAAAGACCTCACCGACGCCTACGCTACGCTCGATCCCACCGAGCGCGACAAGGCCGAGACGCTGCGCCTCCGCCTGCTCGCCCTCGACGAGCGCATCGACTTCGCCGGCGCGGCGGCCTACTGCGCGGGCGAGACGCTGCACGAGCTGCTCGAGAAGCAATTCTGGCGGCTCTCGTACTGGAAAACCGCCGGCCACGAAATCAACTACCGCCGTTTTTTCGACATCAACGGGCTGGCCGCGCTACGCATGGAGGACGAGCGCGTGTTCTGGCAGGCGCACCGGCTACTGGGCGAACTGCTCGGCATGGACGGGGTGGACGGCGTGCGGCTCGACCACGTGGACGGCCTCTTCGACCCCCACGAATACCTCGAACGGCTGCGCGAGTTGGGCGCGGCGCACCAGTGGGTGGAAAAAATCAGGGGGCACGGCGAGGTGATCCCGGAGGCGTGGCCCGTCGAGGGAACGACGGGCTACCGCTTCATGAACGACGTGCTGGGACTGCTCGTGGACCCGGCAGGCGAGGAGCCGCTGACGCGCCTCTACGGGCGTTTCGTGCCCGACGCGCGGCCCTTTGCGGAAGAGGTGTACGAAAGCAAGAAGCTCGTCATGGAGTCTTCGCTTTCGAGCGAACTGTTCCGCCTCGCCTACGAACTCGACCGGCTTTCCGAGGACGATTACCACACGCGCGACTTCACGTTCGAGGCCTTGCGCGACGCGCTCGTCGAGGTGATCGCCGCCCTCGACCGCTACCGGACGTACCTGCCCTATGAGCAGGAGGAAGCCCGCGAGGTCATTCGCCACGCCGTCGAGCGGGCCATCCGCCGCAACCCCGCCGGCGAGCGTTCGGTGTTTACTTTTATCGAGTACGTGCTCACCCATCCCCTGGCCGACGCGCTGCGCGAGCAGCAGCGCCTGTGGATCGGGCGCTTCCAGCAGTACACCGCCCCCGTGACGGCCAAAGGCGTCGAGGACACCGCGTTTTACCGCTACGTACGCCTGTCAGCACTCAACGAGGTCGGCGGCGAGCCCGACCGGTGGGGCGTGACGCCGGAGGCCATGCACGCCCGCGCCCGCTACCGAGCGCACCGCGCGCCTCTGTCCCTGCTCGCCACGGCCACGCACGACCACAAGCGCGGCGAGGATACGCGCCTGCGCATCGCCGCGCTTTCCGAGATGCCGGACGAGTGGGCCGAAACCGTGGAACGCCTGCGCGACATCGGGCGCGACCATGCCGGGCAGGAGCCTCCACTCCGCACCGACCAGTACCTCTTTTTTCAGACCCTCGCCGCCCTCTGGCCCGAGGAGCAGCCCGACCGCCTGGCCGAACGGCTTGCCGCCTACGCCGTCAAGGCCGCGCGGGAGAGCAAGCTGCGCACCTCGTGGATCCACATTGACGAGGGCTACGAAAAGGAACTCGAAGCCTTCGTGCGCGGCGTCACCACCGACCCGCGCACGGCGGATGCGCTTGCACCCGTCGCCCTGCGTATGGCGCGCTGCGGCTTTCACCACGCGCTCACGCAAACCGTGCTCAAGCTCACGCAGCCCGGTCTGCCGGACTTCTACCAGGGCGCCGAGTTGCTCGACCTGTCGCTCGTGGATCCGGACAACCGCAAACCCGTGGATTTCGCGCAGCGCGCGGCACTACTCGACAGCCTCCAGCCCCACCTCGATGCGCCCGATGCCGCCACGCTGGCCTCGTGGGTAGAAGCGGAGGACGCGCAGGTGAAGCTGTACCTGGTGGCGGCCCTGTTGCGCCTGCGCACCGAGCACCCCGATGTGTTTGCGGGCGGCTACCGCGCCCTCTATGCTGATGGGCCGGACTGCTCGCGCATGTTCGCCTTTGCCCGCACGGCAGACGACGAAACCATCGTGGTGTGCGTGCCGCGCTTTGCCAGCCAGCCCCCCGGCAATGGCTGCACCCTCGACCTCGCCGGGTTGCCGCCTGCCCGGCAGTGGCGCAACGTCCTCACGGGCGAGACGCACGAAGGCCAGACACTGCCTGGCGGCGGCGCGTTTCCGTGGGCGGTGTGGATTGGAGAAGCGTAGCGCGGCACCCGGAGGCGTGCGGCAGCCCTCGAAAATGCAACGATTGCGCACGCCGGTTGGAGAGAGGAGGCTGCGCGGGTGTAGGTTTATCCACTCATTTCCCTGACAGACCATGCGCATCTTTCTCCTTGCCGCCTTCTGCCTCAGCCTCGCGGCTTGCACCTCGTCCGACAACCCCGACCAGTCCGATACCACCTCGGTGGTGCTTCCCGATGCGCCAGACACGCCGCTCGTGGCCGAGCAACTCGTGGGGCGGTGGGCCAATCAGAACGGTACCTACGTGGACTTTCGGCGCGACGGTACCGTGGCCGTATCAGGCCGAGATCAGCGTGCAATGGCTTTCCGCGTACTCGGTGATTCACTCGTCGTGAGCGACTCGACCATTCTGGCCGCCGAGCTGATTCCGATGGAGAACCGCTACCACATTCAGTCGCTCACCGACAGCGAACTCGTGCTCGCACCCGCCAGCGGCGCACTCGGCGGCTCCTACGTCCGCGACAGCGCGCCGGTCCAGCCCGATTCGATGTAAGCGCGCACAGCACGGCGCGCTCAAGCCTTCTCCGCACCTACCGGCACGCCTCGCTCACCACCACGCCGCCCACGACGACGGCGCAGGCGTGCGTCGTGTATTCGAGCGGGTCGCCGTCCCACACGACGGCGTCGGCGTCTTTACCGGCTTCGAGCGTGCCCACGCGGCCTTCGATGCCCAGCAGGCGTGCCGCGCCGAGTGTGAGCGCTTTGAGCGCCGCCTGCCGGGGCAGGCCGCCCTGCCCTGCCGCCACGCCCGCCTCGAACAGCACCACGCGCGTCTTGGGCACGTAGGCTTCGTAGCCACTCTGGAACGCGAACGGAATGCCTGCCTGGTGGAGCCGCGCCGCCGTTTCCATCGACACGTTCTCGCCCGCGCCCCCGGCCCGCAGCATGGTCGGGTGGACGATGACGGGCACGCCGGCTGCCTTGAGGTCGTCGAGCACGAGGTAGGCCTCGGCCCCGCCGTCGAGAATCATGCGGAAGCCGAACTCGCGCTGCAGGCGCAGCGCCGTCAGGATGTCGTGGGCGCGGTGAGCGGAGACGAGGGCAGGCACCTCGCCGCTCAGCACGCGCGCCAGCGCCTCCATGCGCAGGTCGCGTGCCGGGCGCTTGCTCTCGTCCTCGGCAGCTTGCTTGTGCGCGTACTCCTGCGCTTTGAGAAACTCGGCCCGCAGCATGGCCGCGCCCTTGCTGCGCGTGCCCGGCTTCGAGAGGCGAGACGAGATGCCTTCGCCTACGGTAAACGACACCATCGCGCCGTCGCGGACGAGGGCTTTTTCGGTTTCGTGCGGCCACGTCTTGACGATCATCGTCTGCCCGCTGGCGAGCGCGCCCGCGCTGG
>CBDUBO010000296.1:0-4007 GCA_965365405.1 uncultured Rhodothermales bacterium
CTGCGACCCGAAGCAGGGGGCCGTGGTCGCCGCTGGCCCCGGGTTTTCTACGCGAACGGGTCAGCGCGCCTTGCCACCGGGTTAGCACGCCCCCAGCGTCCCGGCGTCGATGGCAAAACGCGATTCGGCCCACTGCTGCGCGGCTTCGACAGCCGCCGACGCGCCGCTGTGCCTGCCGCCGACGCCTCAATGCGGGCGGCTAGCCCGGCGGCGAGGCTGCCCTCGGGATGGCGCGTGAAGCCCTTGAGGCTGCGCACGATGCGGCGCTTCAACCCTTACACCTCCGAGGCCCGCCCTTCGGCAAGGGTCACCTGCCTGCTCGCCCGGGCCAGACGCCCCACCTCCTGCAGGGCGCCGGCGCCCCAGAGGCACTTTGTGCCCACCTGCACCCGCGCCGGCACGGCCTCGTCGCGGTGCGGGTGCGCTGCCGTCGGGCGTGTACGTGTACCATCTCACCGCAGCCGGGTCCACGCTCACGCGGACGCTCACCGTGGCGCGCTGACGCTGACATTCAAGACCCAAAAGCTAACATGAACGAGAAGCCGCTTGCCGCGGAACCTTGCAGACCGTTAACGAAATAGTCTCTCACGTCACCACGATGCGTCACCCGTGCGAGACACACCAGGCGCCCGCGCGCTACCGGCGTGCTGAAAGCTTAGGTTCAGGCACGATACCCCCTCTACCACTGCCTGAAAGGATCCTCTGCGGCTCAGCGGGGAGACCTCTGTAGGCAGGGCCAGTCCCTTTTCGGCTGACGCCTCGCCGGGTATCGTGCCTGAACCTAAGGGTATCGTGCCTGAACCTAAGAACTATCGTGCCTGAACCTAAGGGTTTGTCGTGCCTGAACCTAAGAACTATCGTGCCTGAACCTAAGAACTATCGTGCCTGAACCTAAGGAGGCGACAGGTTATCCACCGCCGGAAGCTGCTGTTAATACAGCGCTTGAACACTGTTCTGAGGGGGCGTGGACTGGCGCAGTAACCTATCTATTTACCTTTTATTAACCTATTCTAATAACCGTCCGTCGGCGCGGCCATTTCAATGGAATCAAACGAGGAGTTGGGCAGGGACGAGCGCAGCATCGTCAAGTTGCCGTTTACGCTGCTCGGCACCCGCGACAGCCGCCGGGGTCTGAAAGAGATCCGCACCGAGTGGGAAGCCAGAGATGAGCGGGGGCGCCTCAAAAAGTACTTCAACGCCGTCTCGTGGAACGCCAAGCACGGCGCCCCTGATTACTCGGCGGAAGAGCTCTACGTAGCCCTGCTCTACTACAGCGTGCGAGCCGGGCTGGAGACCCAGTACGTCCGCCTGGTACCGTACCAGCTTTTGAAGCTCATGGGCCGTGGCACGAGCGGGCGAGAGTACGAGCGGCTTCGCAAAGCCCTCAACCAGCTGCTGGGCGTGAGCATCCACACCAACGCGTTGTGGGATGACGAGTCGAAGGCCTTTGTCGAAGCGGGCTTCGGCATCCTCGACAACTGGGAAATCAAGAACGGCACCGCGGCCCCGCTTTTCGGCGAGGAGACCGATGGCAACCTGCTGGAAGTAAAGTGGAACGCCCGGCTCCACGAGCACTTCCGGCGGGGGCGCCTCAAGATTCTCAACGTCCGCACCTATTTCAGCCTCCCCACGCCCATTTCGAAGCGGCTCTACCGGGTGGTGGACGAAGCGGTGCTACGCGGGCGCCCGCTTCAGATCGACGTAGTAGCCCTGGCGCACAACCGGCTCGCGATGCCGGAGACGATGAAGTACCCCTCGCAGGTGATGCAGCAGCTCGAACCGGCACTCAACGAACTCCAGGCGCGCGGCATCATCCTGTGGCGGCTGGAGGACAGCCAGACCGAGTCGGGCAAAAAGCTCGTCATCGAACGCCCGCCGCCCCCGGCAGAAGCCGACGAGGCCAGGCAGTCCGAAGCGGCGCGGCCCCCTGAAAGCCCCCTACAGGAGCGACTGGCCGCGCTGTCGGCCCAGGAGCGGGCGAGCCTGAAAGCCCGTGCGGTCGAGCAGCTCGACCCGTACAACCGGCAGCGATACGACTGCGAGGGCGAGACCATCAGCGTGCGCGCGGTGCTCGAAGAGACGATGCTGGCACTGCTGGACTGCGGTTTTCAGGGATAGGCCGGGGAGCAGCGCGCTACGCAGGCGGCCTCCTCCCGGCCTGCGAGCCCCTACACGGCACGATCTCCCCGAACGGGTACTCGGGATGCTGTCAGAGGACGTACGGGCTGACAGAGGGCGTCGTATCGGCGCGGCACGGGCCGTAGAGCGTTGCCGATTCTCCGGGGCGCCGCAGTCCACTAGGGGCAGGGTAGCCCCTGCGGCCCAGCCGGGCAAGGCTGCCTCGGCCCCTCCCCCACGACGAGGCGGAAGCCGTGATGCTGCCCTGCGACCGCCTCGTCACGAGCGGGGGCGGCTTTTACCCGACGGTGTCGCCGCCTGTGCATTCCGGCTCCGCACGGCTATGGGCGCGCCGGCAGGGCCTCCCGTTGGCGGGTGCGGCCCGCCGCCTCCACCCGCCCGCGCCTTCCGTCAGCCGAGCAACACCCGGCAGGCGGTAAGTTCATAAGTACGTAAGTTGGTAAGTACGTACCCCTCTACTCACGGTAGCGTGTTTCCAGCAGTTCCATCACGATGTCCTTCATGTCGCAGCTCCGCTCGAAGGCCTCCCGGCGCAGCTTCTGGTGCAGGCTGTGTGGCATGTTCATGTTGAAGCGGATGGTTTCTTCGCGTGCAGCCTCCTCCTTAACGCGGTCGAGGTCGGCATGGGCGCGCGTGCGCCGGGTGATGGAGCCTAGGGGGTCTCGTGGCATAGCTCTAGGAGTGCGTCTGTGATGGCCTCGATTTCGGCGGCCGCGCGGGCGTCAAGGGCTCCTGCCCAGGTACCGTGTCCCAGCGCCTCCGCGTAGGCAACGCGCTGGGACGTGCGGGCGGCAAGGACGGGGAGGCCAAGGCCTTCGAGGGCGTCCTGGACGCTGTCCGCTAGGCGCGTGCCTGCCACCTGGCGCGAGACCACGAAGGCCGCCCGGGGCCGCCCCACGGCTTCCTGCCGGGCTCGGATGACCTCGACGAGGTCGTAGGCTGCGCGGATGTCGGCCGCCGATGGCTGGCAGGGCAGCAGAACCGTGGCAGCGGCGCGGATGAGAGGGGCGGCGGTACCCAGCCCGGGGGCCCCGTCGAGGAGGACGTAATCGTAGCCCGCGGCGTAGCGCGCCAGGTCGTCGAGCTGGGCGCGCTTGGTGAGTTGCAGCGTGGTAGGGGCACTGCCCTCGGAGGCGTCGAACCAGTCGACGGCGCTGCCCTGCGGGTCGGCGTCGACTAGGAGGACGTGGTGGCCGCGTGCGCGCAGCGACCACGCCAGGTTGGTCGAGAGGGTGGTTTTGCCCGCCCCGCCCTTTTCGCTGAGGATTGCAACGGTGTTCATGCGCAGGGGAGTAGGTGTATACAGGCGCACCTACTTACGTAAGTACGTACACCTGCGCGTACGAATGTAAGCGCCCTACTGCCTGGAGGCAACACCTGCCGCCGAACGCATGGCTTCAGAAACCGACCTCGACTTCAGGCAGCCCGGGGCTGCGACAGGGCGCAGCAGGCCGGCGCCTTCCGAGGATCCTGGGTTCAAGCTCTTCTATCCGCGTGCTCGTCAGCGGGACGCCGACTTCTGCGGCTCCCGCCGCACGCAGCCTGGCGAGCCCAACCGGGTACGTCTCAGCCGTAGAGTTGCACGCTGCGACGAACAGCAGCGTGGCCACGGGGGCATAGCGGAGTGCCGCGTACATCGCTTAGGACAACCAGGGCTCTACGTCGCGTCGCCAGGGGGCGCACGTCGCGGAATACACGCAGTGGTGACCACCGGTATCCCCCGTTACGCGACCGGGGACGTGGTTTCGCCTTGCCGGACTCGAGACCCTTCGCCCTTTGCTCCGTAGACCGGGACAACCCGGGGATAAAGCCGATGTCACGCAAAGCATTCGTGGGCATGAAGATGCGCGAACTCTGGGCTGCCGACC
>CBDUBO010000297.1:0-3997 GCA_965365405.1 uncultured Rhodothermales bacterium
GCAGATGGGAGTCTCTGGCGAGGCCTGCTAGCAACAGCTTGCTGGGCTCCCGGACAGCCAGTAGGCGCTGCCACTCTTTTTGAGCGGCAGCGCCTTTTTCTTTTACCACAGCGCAAGGCCCTCACCCAGAGCCTTCATCCTCCCGCTACGCCAGAAGCCGCGGGTTCGCGCAGATGTCCGAGGCCGGCGGCCCTCTCTACGCCGCCTCACCCAGCCGCACCCCTTTGGCTTTGAGCTGGATGCTGCTCTGACCCCGGTAAGTGTTCTCGTCCACGTTGAACAGCAGGTCCACCGGTAGGCCCTGACGGCGGCTCTGGTGCAGCAGGTCGATTTTTTTGCCCATCCGGTAGGCGATCACGTCGCGCACTTCGCCCGCGCCCGAAAGCTGACGCACGGCAAACTTGAGGTGTGCGTCCTCGCGCCCGACGGTGCGCGGCTGCCCCACCACTTCCAGTCCTGTGGCCTGAAAAACGGGCGTCAGGTTGGTAGGGCCGTGCGGCGCGAACTGCTGCAAAACGGCCCAGAACCGGTTGTCGAGTTCGCCCAGGTCGAGGTAGGCGTCCACGT
The DNA here is from genome assembly GCA_965365405.1 of uncultured Rhodothermales bacterium. Lineage (GTDB taxonomy): Bacteria > Bacteroidota > Rhodothermia > Rhodothermales > BA12 > CBDUCD01. The sequence continues at coordinate 568 of CBDUBO010000297.1, forward strand.
CTTCGGTCGGTTCGAGCAGGTCAGGGGTAATGGCCTGCGCAACGGCTTCGTCGAAGCGGCGCTGGAAGGCGGGCACGTTCTCGGCCCGCAGCGTCAGGCCCGCGGCGTAGTCGTGGCCGCCGAAGCCTTCGAGCAGGTCTTCGCACGCTTTGAGGGCGTTGTAGATGGAGATGCCGCGCACCGAGCGCGCCGACCCTTTGACGATAGAGCCCACCGAGCACATCATGACGGCGGGGCGGTAGAAGCGCTCCACCATGCGGCTGGCCACGATGCCGATCACGCCCAGGTGCCAGTCCTTGTCGTAGAGCACGACCGAGTGTTCGGCGCCCGCGCTGATCTGCCGCTCGGCCATGCGGATGGCTTCCTGCTGCGTTTCCTGGTCGAGGTCACGGCGCTTCTGGTTCATCTCCTCGAGCAGGAGCGCCAGCTCGAAGGCCCGCTCCGAGCTTTCCGTCATCAGCAGTTCGACGGCGCGGTCGGCGTCGCCCAGCCGCCCGGCGGCGTTGATGCGCGGCCCGAGGGTGAAGACGACGTTTTCGGTCGAGGCCGTCGTCAGGTCGGTGCGGCACATTTCGCCCAGGTGGCGTAGGCCCGTGCGGGGCTCCTTGCGCAGCCTTTCCAGCCCGAAGGCCATCAGGTCGCGGTTCTCGCCGTTGAGCGGCACGATGTCGGCAGCCGTCGAGACGGCTACGAGGTCGAGGTAGGGCAGTGCTTCTTCGGGGGCGCGGCCCAGTTCGTGCAGCACCGCCTGCACCAGCTTGAAGCCGATGCCGCAGCCTGAAAGCTCCTTGAAGGGATAGGAGCAATCGGGGCGCTTGGGGTCGAGCACGGCGTAGGCGTCGGGAATCGTATCGCCCACCTTGTGGTGGTCACAGATCACGAGGTCGAGGCCGATCTGGCGGGCGTACCGCGCCTCGTCGTGCGCGGTGATGCCGCAGTCGAGGGCGACCACGAGGCCCGCGCCCTGCGCCTTTGCCCAGTCCAGCCCCGTGTTGCACAGCCCGTAGCCGTGCTCAAAGCGGTTGGGCACGAAGAAAGAGGCCTCCACGCCCTGCGTGCGCAGAAAGTGGGTGACGAGCGCGGTGGCCGTCGTACCATCCACGTCGTAATCGCCATAGACGACGACGCGCTCGCGGTTGCGCACGGCCTCGGCCACGCGGGTGGCGGCGCGCTTCATGTCCTGCATCTCGAAAGGATCGTGCAGGGCGGCCAGGGAAGGGCGGAAAAAGCGGCGCGCGTCCTCGAAAGATTCCACCCCGCGCAGCACGAGCGCGCGTGCCAGCGGAAGCGGAAGGCTGTTGAGTGTGCGCGCCAGGCTTTCGATCCGCCCGGCATTTTCTACCGGGCGGAGCTGCCAGCGAGCGTTCATCCGTATGGGGCGTCTTAATTAATTGCGCACCCAACCTGCTGCCCTGCTCTGCGGTTTCAACTCCGTTACGCGGCTCACTTAAGGGACATCGCAGCGGCGTGATATGATTCGGGGGAAGCAGAGGGGATCAGATGCGACGCCCCATCGCCCAGGATTTCACGCAGAAAGACCTCCGCTGCCGCAGCGGCCCAGGCGCGGAAGCCGGGCACGGGGCGGTATGCCGCTGCGGCGCCCAGCAGCCCGCTCAGATGTTTGGTCGAGGGGAAAAAGAGATGGTCAACGAGCAAACCGTGGGGTGCCATTCATTGCGCCCCTTCTCAACTCCCAATGGACGATACACCCGCCAGTTTTACGCCTTCCGGCATTCCATCGCCGGAGGGCAGCGCGGCGAGAGCGGTGCCAGGCTGTTCGTGGCCGATCTCGGCCCACCGCACGATCTCCATGGTCCCGTCGAAGTGCTCGATGAGGGCGGTGCAGCTTTCTACCCAGTCGCCGCAGTTGAAGTAGCGCACGCCTTCAATGTCGCGCGCCTCGGCGTGGTGGATGTGGCCGCACACGACGCCCTCCACGTCGCAGCGCCGCGCCTCTCCTGCCACGGCGGTGCCGAAGTCCGCCACGTACTGCACGGCACGCTTGGCCTTCATCTTGAGCCAGGCCGACAGCGACCAGTAGGGCAGGCCCAGATGGTAGCGCACCCGGTTGAAACAGCGGTTGAGTTCGAGCATCAGGCTGTACGTCCACGACCCGAACGCGGAGAGCCAGCGGGCGTGGCGCACGACGCCGTCGAACTCGTCGCCGTGGAGCACGAGTAGTTGCTGCCCGTCGGCGAGGGTGTGGATGGCGCGGCGACGCACGGCGATGCCGCCGAAGTGCTGGCCCGCGAAGTCGCGCGCGAAGTCGTCGTGGTTGCCGGGGATGTACACCACGTCTGCCCCTTTGCGGGCCTTGCGCAGCAGCTTCTGCACCACGTCGTTGTGGGTCTGATCCCAGAACCACGAGCGCCGCATCGCCCAGCCGTCGAAAATGTCGCCGACGAGGTACCAACGGTCGGCCTCGTGGTGGCGCAGAAAGTCCAGCAGCAGGGCAGCTTTGCTGGCTCGCGAGCCCAGGTGAACGTCGGAGATCCAGATGGTGCGGTAGTGGCGCGGCTCCATAATCCGGTGGATGGGTGCACGGCAAGGTGCAGCCCGCGCTTTACCGGGCGTTTACGCCGCTGCTATCAAACCATTACCGCGCCTGCCGCCTGGTGACGCAGTGCTGGCACGGGGCCTGCCGTGTTTGACAGCCATACCCTTCCCCCGGCACCATGAAACTCGACAGCTTCTACCCAGTCGTCATGACCGAAGACGTGGCGGCTTCTCGCGCCTTCTACACGACGCACTTCCCTTTCGAGGTCACGTTTGAAGCCGACTGGTACGTGAGCCTCAAGACACGCGGCACGCAAGCCTTCGAACTTGCCCTGCTGCACTACACGCATCCGACGATCCCGGAGGCGTTCCGCGCCCGGCTCAAGGGCGGCCTCCTGCTCAACTTCGAGGTGGCGGACGTGGACGCCGAGTATGCGCGGCTCCAGGCCGCCGGGCTGCCCATCCACCTGCCCCTTCGCTCCGAAGCGTTCGGGCAGCGCCACTTCATCACGTCCGACCCCAACGGCGTGCTCATAGACGTGATCACCGTGATCCCGCCTGCTCCGGAATACGCGCAGCAGTACGGCGGCAGCGATGCGCCGGCGTCAGGGGGCTGAGGCGGTCAGCCGGTCGACAGGCCGGATGGATCGGTGGGTTCGAGACCCCACGCCTGTCGCAGCCGCGCGATAAAGCTCCTCTCCTCGGCCACGACCGTACCGTCCGCGCGGGCGATACGGCCCAGGTCTTCGACGATGCTGCTGCGCACGGCATCGGGCAGAGAAGCCCCCAGCGCCGCGATGGCCCGGTCGATGCGCGCCTCCGAAGGGTCGTCGAGGTACGTCAGTTTGGCGTCGCGCAGCACATGGAAGAGGAGTGCCGGGTCGCGGTCAGGCTGCCAGCGGTAGAGCCGGGCCACGATCTCCTGCTCTTCGGC
>CBDUBO010000298.1:0-3995 GCA_965365405.1 uncultured Rhodothermales bacterium
GGTCGCGCGCCTGCGTCTGCGGGTTGCACGAGACGTACACGAAGCGCTCCGGCCCCAGCGCCGCGATCTGTTCGACAACCTTCGGGTGCATTCCGGCGCGCGGCGGGTCGGCAATCAGCACGTCGGGCCGTCCGTGGGTTTCGACGAAATCGGGCGTGAACAGCTTCAGCATGTCGCCCGCCACGAAAGTCGCGTTCGTCAGCCCGTTGCGCTCGGCGTTCGCCTTGGCGTTTTCGATGGCCTCCGGCACCAGTTCGACGCCGACGACGTGGCGGACGTGCGGCGCGCAGAAAAGCGAGATCGTCCCTGCGCCGCAGTAGAGGTCGTAGAGCAGGTCGTCCGGGCGCAGGCTGGCCAGGTCGCGGGCGACGCGGTAGAGCGTCTCGGCCCCGCGGGTGTTGGTCTGGAAAAACGCCTGCGGCGCGATCTCGAACACGAGGTCGCCGATCTTGTCGTGCAGCAGGCCCGACCCGAATACGGTTTCGGTCTTCTCGCCGATAGCCGTCTGCCCCAGCCCGGTGTGGATGGTGTGGACAAGCGTGGTCACTTCGGGCACGTCGGCGCGCAGCACGTCGGCGACGAGTGCCATGCGCTTTTCAGAGCCGCCGTTCGTAACCAGGTTGACGAGCGTTTCGCCCGTGTGCTCGCCCTGCCGGATGACGAGGTGGCGCAGCCAGCCCGTGTGCGCGCGCGTGCTCCACGGCTTCCACCCTTCGGCCTGCGCAAGCGCCCGGATGCGGTTGACGATGCGCACGCTCACCTCGCTCTGCAAGTGGCACTCGTGCAGGTCGAGCACTTTGGCGAACTGCCCCGGTGCGTGGAGGCCCAGGGCGAAGTCCCGGCTGAATGCCTCGCCTGTTGCGATCTCCTCCTCGGTGAGCCAGCGCTGGTCGGAAAAGGAAAACTCCATCTTGTTGCGGTAGAAGTAGATGCGCTCCGAGCCGAGCGTGGGCGCTACCTCTACACCCGCGAAGCCGCCCGTGTGGACGAGCGCGCCTCTGACGCTCTGGCGCTTGGCTTCGAGTTGCGCTTCGTAGGCGACCTGCTGCCACTTGCAGCCGCCACACGCGCCGAAGTAGCGGCAGCGCGGCACGGCGCGCAGATCCGAGGGTACGAGTACGTCCAGCAGTCGCGCCTCGGCGTAACCTCGTTTGCGCTTGAACAGGCGCGCCCGCACGCGGTCGCCCGGCACGGTGCCCGCCACGAACACGACGTAGCCGTCCACGCGGGCCAGGCTTTTGCCCCGGTCGGCGAAGGCTTCTATGTCGAGTTCGAGTTCGTCTCCTGGTTTCATGGTTGGATTAGTTGGATGGTTGGTTGGATGACTGCTCAACCATCTCGCCATCTAACAAACCAGCCATCGGCGAGCAGCGCGAGCCTTTCTCACAGCACGTCCGTCACCGTGGGCTCCGGCCCCTCGCCCGTCTGTACGTCGCGGATGCCGTTGTAAAGGTGAAGCGCTTCGGTGCGGCCCATCTTCTTGGTGAGCAGATCGAGCAGGGCCACCTGCCGGGCCGCCACGTGGCGCGTGAGCACTTCGAGCAGCGCCACGCCCGTTTTCGGACTGCGGCGGAACAGCGTCGTCAGGTCGGGGCGGAAAAAGCCCAGCAGCCGCACCTCGGTGGCCGCCTGCGCCGTCTCCACACGCGCCACGCCGCCCAGCAGGGAAAGGTCGCCCAGCAGGTCGCCCGCGGTCACCATGCGGACGGGCTGCCCCACGCCGTCGCCGTCGGTGGCGAGCAGTCGCACAGTGCCTTCGTGCACTACGTACAACCCCAGGCCAGGGTCGCCCTCGTAGTAGATGACCTCGCCCTGCCGGTAGCTGCGGGCATGGACGACCTCCGCCAGGTCGCGCAAGGCCCCCCGGCTCAGCCCCTCGAAAGCGTGCACGCGAACCAGCGTGTGCACGAGGGCGCGCGTCGCCTCGCTCTCGGAAGGCCGCGTCACGCGCGCCCACAGGCGGCGTGCATGGGTAAGCACGGTGCGGAAGGGTTGCATGGGCTGGGATGGCTGGAGGATAGAGGCTGGAGGTGGGTGGAGCCGACGCACCCTTCAGCCTCTGCACTCCAATTCCTAAAAAGCGTGTCCGAGACCGAAATGTACGAGCGGGCGAAGGCCGCCGGGCAGCAACCGCGAAGGGTCGGCGGGGTCGTAGATGCGGGTGGCGAAGTCGAAGCGCACGACGAGGTACGACCATACCACGCGAAGCCCCACGCCCCCTCCCACCCCGATTTCGCGGTAGAAGCGGCTCAGGCGGAAGCGTCCGTCGGCCTGGCCCGCGCCAAAGCCGGGGTTGCGCGGCCCCAGCCACACGTTGCCGGCGTCGGTAAAGGCGACCGCAACCCACTCCGCCCCCAGCATCAGGGGAATGAACGTCTCGCGCACCTCGGCCCCGGTTTCGAGCCAGAGGTCGCCGCCAAGCACGTTGGCGACCTCACCGGCCGCCCGGAACGACGCGGCCCCTGGTCCCAGTTCGCGCAGCCGCCAGCCGCGCACGCTTGTCGCGCCGCCGCTGTAAAAGCGCTGGTCGAAAGGCACCACGCCTGCTTCTCCAGTAGGCTGCGCCAGTCCGACGCCCGCCTTGAAGGCCACGACGGTGCGCGGCGTGACGAGGCGGTAGCGCCGCGCCTCTGCCGTCAGGCGCACGTAGGGCCGGTACACGAGGCGGCGGCGCCCGCCCAGCAGCGGCGGCAGCGACCCTTCCGTCTTGCCGGGTGAGAACACGAAGCCGTCGAGAAAGGCCTCCGGATAGCCGCCAGCAGCGACGACGGCTTCGTAATGGTAGCCCTGCTCGCGCCGCAGCGGGTTGACGCGCGCGCTACGCAGCGTGTAGCGCACCGCCGTGCTGATCTGCGGGCGCGTGTAGTTTTCCAGGATCTCCTCGCGCACCTGCGCGCGCCGCAGCGGGTCTTCGATTTCGCCCAGGAAGTCCTGCAAAAACGCGCCGAAGCGCGCCAGCGTGTCGGGATCGCTGAGGCTGAAGTCGGCCACGTCCACGATGGACTGCACGGTGGCGGTGTGGGGCAGTTCCAGCCGCAGCCGGGCGCCCAGGCGGGCACGGATGACGAGGCCCAGGTCGTCGCGGCGGGCCGTTAGTGCGCTGGCCGAAAGCTGGGTGCGCGGGGCCTGCCGGCTGGGCACCAGCCATTCGAGGCCGCGCGGCAGGTAAGGCAGCGTGAGCGTGGCCGATGTTTCGAGCTGCCCGGAGGTAAAGAGCCGCCCTTCGATGTCCGCAGACACCGAGCCTGCCGCGCGCAGCCGCAGCGACTCACCCCCTCCCAGCAGGTTCAGGTTCTCGTACGTCACCCCCGTGCCGGCGCCCAGTTCGGAGTCCGAGCCCGCCAGGATGCCGGTGCGCTGGAGCGCGAACGTCTCGAAGCGGAGCGCGTGGCGCGGGCGCGTGCGCAGGTCTATGCGGTAGGGCAGATAAGGCACGCCTGCCACCCGGAACGTGTCGCGCCACACCGGCGAAAGGCTCGTAAAGCCGAACACCCCGGTTGCCTCCAGACGGCGCTTGGTGGCCAGCACGTCTTCCTGCGAAAACGTGCTTCCCGGTTGGATGCGCAGCGCCCGCGCCACCAGCCCGCTCCGCAGACGCCGGTCGCCTACCACCTCGACGACCACGGGGAAAGCCGCCTCCAGCGTATCGGCGCGCACCGTCGCTGCGGGCTCCGGCCCCGCCGCGTTGACCTCGATGGGCCCGAAGCGAAACCGCTCGCCCACCCGGACGCGGAACGTCACGTCGAATGAATCCGAGGGCTGGGGAAAGACGAGGGCGCGCACCGAATCGCGGCTCACGTTGGCGAAGCCCTGCTCCCGCAGGAAGGTCAGCAGGCGGCGACGCTCTTCGATGAGCAGGCTCTCAGAATAGCGCTGCTGGCGGGCAGTAAACGCGGGCCGCGCTTCGGCATCGGCGGCGACGGGGCCGGGCTGGAGCAGTGATTGCTGCGCCAGGCGCGTGGCCTCCTCGGCGCTGAGCGCGGCCCAACCGCCAG
>CBDUBO010000299.1:0-3988 GCA_965365405.1 uncultured Rhodothermales bacterium
GGCGGAACGGACGCGCTGGAAGCGCTGGGCTTTACCTACAGCGAATACGCGCGGCGCGGCACCGCCGAGTTGGCCGCCGTGGCGGCGGGCACGCTGGCCCTGCTCGTGGGCGCGCGGCGCTTCGCCCGTACGGAAACCGACACGCAAGCCACACGCCTGCGCATCGTGCAGAGTGTGCTGGCCCTGCTCGTGCTCGCCATCGTGGCCTCTGCCCTGCACCGGCTGGGGCTGTACGAGGCGCGCTTCGGCTTTACGCGCACGCGCCTGTTCGCCCGCGCCGCCATCTGGTGGCTGGCCCTGCTGTTTGCCTGGCTGGCCGCTGCGCCGCTGCTGCCGCGCCTGCGCGCGGTGGGCACCACCCTGGCCGCGCTGGCCGCGCTTGTCGGACTCCTCTTCACGCTCAACGTGCTCAACCCCGACCGCCGCGTGGCCCGCGAGAACCTGGCCCGCCACGCCGCCGGAGCCTCGCTCGATGCCCGCTACCTGCGCGTGCTCTCCGCCGACGCCCTGCCGTTTCTGTGGGATCACCGGGGCGAAATCGAGGGGCGCGACAGCCTGCTGCTGGCCCGCACCTTTGATGCGTGGCAACAGCGCCTGGACGCCCGTGCCGCCCGCACGGGCTGGCCCTCGTACCACCACGCCTACCGCCGCGCCCGGCGCACCCTCGGCACGCGCTGAACGCGCACCGACGCGGCGCGTTGTGCCCCGCCTTCAGCAGCCTTTTCCCGCGTGGCCACGCTCTACCTCCACATTCCGTTCTGCGCGCAGCGCTGCGTGTACTGCGATTTCTTTTTCGTCACCACGCAGAAAAGTCCGGCCCCGTTTGTCGAGGCGCTCAAGGCCGAGATCGCGGACTACGGCGCCACCTACGGGCCGCTCGAAAAGGTCGAGACGATCTACTTCGGCGGGGGCACACCCTCGCGCCTGCCCCTCGACGACGTGCACGCGATTCTCGAAACCGTGCGCGGCACGTTCCAGACCGGCGGCGCGCGCGAGGTCACTTTCGAGGTCAACCCGGACGACTGCACCCGCGACTACCTGAGAGGGCTGAAAGCGCTGGGCATCAACCGGCTCTCCGTCGGCGTGCAGTCCTTTTTCGACAGCGACCTGCGCTGGATGAACCGCGCCCACACGGCGATCCAGGCCGAAACGGCGCTTGAACACGTCCACGCCGTCGGCTTCGATTCGTTTTCGATAGACCTCATCTTCGGCCTGCCCGAGCAGCCCGAAGAGTACTGGTACGCCAACGTGCAGAAGGCCGTACGGCTGGGCGCGCCGCACCTTTCGACCTACGGGCTCACCGTCGAGGAGAAAACGGTGCTGGGCAAAAACGTCGCCCGCGGTCTCGTCACCCCCACGCCCGACGAAACGATGGCCGACCGCTACCGCTTCACGATGGACTTTCTGCGCGGGCAGGGCTTTGAGCACTACGAGATTTCCAGCTTTGCCCGTCCCGGCCACCGCGCCCTCCACAACAGCCTGTACTGGACGCACGCAAATTACCTGGGCCTGGGCCCGTCGGCGCACGCGTTCTGGTGGAAAGGGGGGCCGGAACCGGGGGCGCACCGCTGGGCGAACGTGCGGCACCTGGAGCGCTACAACGCCCTCGTGCGCGCCGGGCAGCGCCCCATCGAGGAAAAGCAGCGCCTGTCGCTGGACGCGCTCGCCAACGAGTACGTGCTGCTGCGCCTACGCACCTCGGACGGCCTCGACCTCGACCTGCTCGACGCGCGCTACAGCGCCGACCTGCTGGACGAAAAGGCCGACGAGATTGGCTGGATGGAAGAGGAAGGGCTCGTACGCCTCGAAGGGCGTGTGCTGCGCCTGACCGACGAGGGCCGCCTCGTGGCCGACGCCGTAACGGAAAAGCTGCTCTTTTCCGAACTGTACCGGGGCCTTTAGCGCGCCCTTAAGTCCTGCGCGTGCGGACGATAACAAAGGCAGGGCCTTCACGTTATCTCCATCCCCCACGCACATGGCAGACGCGCTCTTCTCCCGCTACTTCGCCGACGGCGACTTCGAACTGGGCGGATACCGCTTGCAGGCCCTCCACCACGAGGCGCGACAGGCCTTCCGCCGCAATGCCGTTTTCCCGCACCTGAACCAGGTGCAGGAACTGGCGCAGGCCATGCGCGGCGTGCTCAACGAACTCTACACGCTGCGTGGAGCCCATCCCGACTCGTTTGGGCCAGGCTTCGCCGAAGACCACGCGGGCACGACCGACGTGCTACACGCCACCGAAGCGTTTGCGCACTGGGCCTGCGAGCTGCTCGAACCGCTCGCGCACGAGGGTAAAACCCTGCTCCAGTTTGCGCAGGAGCACGTCCACCTCGCCCCCGTGGGGGTGCAGCCGGCCCGCGCCCACGAGGGCTACCTGCTGGTGGAACAGCACCAGTCGTGGCGCGCCTACCGCTTTTCCGCCTACGTGCTGCGCGCCGCCGACGAAGCCGAATTGCATGCCGAAGCCATCGGGGCCGTCGAGGCGGCCTCGCCCGAGGCGCTCAAAACGGCGCTGCTTGGCGCGTTTCCCGACCTGGCGGTGCCCGCCACTTTCTGCCTGCGGAGCGAGTTCGCCTTTCCGCCCGAAGCGACCCTGCTGCCCGTGGCGGGCCGCAAGTTGCCCCCGCTGCTGTGGGGCGCGCCGGGCCTGGCCTGACGACGCGGCGCACACCGAGGCAACGCGGATGCGGGCTGCGCGTACGCCCCTCTCCCGCCGTTCCACCGCCTCCGCATGTTTGCCCGTCTCTGCTCCGGCACCTCTCTGCTGCTGTTGCTCGCCCTCATCGCCTGCACCGACCCGCCGGCTCCCGCGCCCCCGCCCGACCTCTCGTTCAAACCCGAAGGGCTCGTCACCTTTTTCAAGGCCGACGGGCAGCCCGTCACCCGCATCGCCGTCGAGATTGCCGAGACGGACAGCGCCCGGCAGCGCGGCCTGATGGAACGCACGGGCCTGCCCGAAAAGGGCGGGATGCTGTTTCTGATGGACAGCCTCAAAATCCAGTCGTTCTGGATGTACAACACGCCGCTGCCGCTCGACATCGTATTCGTGGACGACAGCCTGCGCATCGTCTCGATTGCGGCGCGGACGCAGTCGTTCTCGCAGGCACCTGTGGTGTCCGAAAAGCCGGCGCGTTACGTGGTCGAGGTGCGCTCGGGCTTTACCGAGCGCTTCGGGCTGGCCCCCGGCGACCGCATCGCGTGGCGGCGCGAGGCCGGCCTGACTGCTACGCCCTGACGCCATGGCCAACGGACACGCGCACGCGCACCCCGAGCCGGGCACGGCCCGCTTCCGGGCAACGTTTTTCCTCAACCTCGGCTTCGCCCTCGTCGAAATCGTGGGTGGCCTGCTCACCAACAGTGTCGCCCTGCTGTCGGACGCGCTGCACGACCTGGGCGACAGCGCCGCGCTGGGTGCGGCGTGGTACTTCGAGCACGTGGCGCGGCGCGGCGGCAACAGGCGCTTCACCTACGGCTACCGCCGCTTCTCGCTGCTGAGCGCGTTCGTCAACGCCGCGATTCTGCTGGCCGGGTCGGCTGTCATTCTGTTCGAGGCCATCCCACGCCTGCTCGCGCCCGAACCCGTCAACGCGCAGGGCATGCTGGCCTTTGCCGTGCTCGGCCTCGCCGTCAACGGGTTTGCCGCCTGGCGCATGAGTGGCGGCGCATCGCAGAACGCGCGCGTGGTGACGTGGCACTTTGTCGAGGACGTGCTGGGGTGGGCCGCGGTGCTCATCGTCAGCATCGTGCTGCTCTTCGTGGAGGCGCCGTGGCTCGACGCGCTGCTCGGCATCGTGCTCGCGCTCGTCGTGCTCGTGGGCGTCCTGCGCAACGGACGCGAAACCGTCCGCCTGTTTCTGCAGGCCACCCCGGCAGACTTCGATCTGGCGGCGCTCACGGCCCGCCTGGTCGCCATTCCGGGCGTGCTGAGCGAGCACCACACCCACGTCTGGTCGCTCGACGGCGAGCACCACGTGCTCTCGACCCACCT
>CBDUBO010000300.1:0-3972 GCA_965365405.1 uncultured Rhodothermales bacterium
AGAAGAACACCGTCAGCATGTTGCCGAAGGCCATGTTCCACCACAGCCAGTTGCCCGCGATGCCGTTCTGCGCCACCAGTTCGGTCACGGCCAGGGGCGTGTCGGCGGCAAAGGTCGTGGCCACCATGCTCGTGCCGGCCAGCCACCAGGGCATGTTGCGGCCCGACAGGAAGAACTCCGACGTGTTGCGGCCCGCGCGCCGGTAGTAGTAGATCGCAATCCCGAACGAGAACGCGAAGTAGAGCGCGACGAGCGCCCAGTCGAGTGCGGATAACGCCATGAGGCAGGCCAGGTCGGGTGGTGAGGGCGGCGCAAGGTACGCAACCCTTCCGGCTCCCGCGAGGCCTGGAAGCTCAGACGACCTGGAAGACGATCAGCACGAGCGCGCCCACGACGGCAGCGGCACCGCTCATGAACGTGATGGTCTGGTTGACGGAGGAGGCGTGTGCAGCACGCATGGCTTCAGCTATATTGAACGTTTACAGAGGCCTTTTCAACCGTATCGGTAGGGATTTATGACACTTAAGCCCCTCTCACCCGCACGCCCCGCGCTGCTCCTGATCCTCCTCGTGTGCCTGCTGGCGGGCGGATGGATGGCACGGCCTGCGCCGGCCCCGCCCGCTTCGTCCGCCGACCCCGTGCGGGCGCGCAGCGGCATGGTGGTGTCGGCGCACCGCGAGGCCTCTGCCGCAGGCGTCGAGGTGCTAAAGGCGGGCGGCAACGCCGTGGACGCCGCCGTGGCGACGGGCTTTGCACTGGCCGTCACGTTTCCCGTGGCGGGTAACATTGGCGGAGGCGGCTTTATCGTGATCCGCCAGCCGGATGGGCAGGCGACCACATTCGACTACCGCGAGAAAGCGCCCGGCGCGGCGCAGCGCGACATGTTTCTCGACGAGAACGGCGACTTCGTGCCCGACCGCTCGCAGCGTGGTTACCTCGCCTCCGGCGTGCCCGGCTCCGTGGCCGGGATGCTGGCCGCGCACGCCAAGTACGGCAAGCTCCCGCTTGGCCGCGTGCTGGCCCCGGCCATCAGGCTGGCCGAGGAGGGCTTCGTGCTCTCGCACCGTCAGGCGCAGCGCTTCAACGGTTACCGCCCCGAGTTCAAGCCGTACCCGTCTACGGTCAAGTACTTCCTCAAACCCGACACCACGCAGCGGTGGTTGGAGGGCGACCTCTTTACGCAGCGCGACCTGGGCCGCGTGTTGCGCCGCATTGCCGAGCAGGGGCGCGACGGCTTTTACAAAGGCCCGACAGCAGACCTCATCGTGGCCGAGATGCGGCGGGGCGGCGGCCTCATCACGCACGCCGACCTCGAAGCCTACCAGGCCGTCGAGCGTGCGCCCCTCGTGGGCCGCTACCGGGGCCGCCGCGTCATCACGATGGGGCCGCCCTCGTCCGGAGGCGTGGCACTGCTTCAACTCCTCAACGCCGTCGAGCCCTACGACATCCGCGCGCTGGGCTGGAACGGCAGCGCGACGGTGCACCTGATGGGCGAGGCCATGCGCCGCGCCTACGCCGACCGCGCCGAGTTCCTGGGCGACCCCGACTTCGTCGAGATGCCCATCGAAACGCTGGCTTCGAAGCCCTACACCCAAGAGCGGATGCATTCATTCAATCCGTACCGGGCCGACACGAGCGCCCGCCTGTCGCACGGCAACCCATACGCTTACGAATCCACCGAGACGACGCACTACTCGGTCGTGGACAATGAAGGCCGCGCCGTCAGCGTGACGACGACCATCAACGGCGGCTTCGGCTCGATGGTGGTGGTGGACGGGGCGGGCTTTTTTCTCAACAACGAGATGGACGACTTCTCGGCCAAGCCGGGCGTGCCCAATATGTTCGGGCTCGTGGGCAACGAAGCCAACAGCATTGCGCCAGGCAAGCGGATGCTTTCTTCCATGACGCCCACCATCGTGGAGGACGAACAGGGGCGGCTTTACATGGTCATCGGCACGCCTGGCGGTTCGACCATCATCACGACCGTCTTCCAGGTGATGCTCAACACCATCGACCACGGCATGGACATCCAGCAAGCTGTGGATGCCGGGCGGGTGCACCACCAGTGGCTGCCCGACGTGCTGTCGGCAGAGCGCTGGGCCCTTGGGCCCGACGCCGTTCACAACCTGCGCCTGCGCGGCTGGACGGTGCGCGAAGGGGGCTCATGGGGCCAGGCCGACGGTATAGTCGTCGCCTACGACGCGGCGAGCGAGCAGATAGACCCCTCGGGCCTGGACAAGCTGCGCGAGCAGACGCGGGGACGGTTGCTGTTGGGCGGCGCGGACACGCGCGGCGAAAACGTGGCGCTGGGCTACTGAACGCCGGTTTCAGGACTCCTGTGGAGGCGCGGCGGGCACGGGCAGCCCGGCGCGCTGCATGATGACGAGTGCGTTGGTGGTAGGGCACGGCCCTTCCCGAAGCCGGTAGTCGAACACGAGCCGGTCGGCGACGGCATCTTCGCGGAAATGGGCGTTGCGCACCTGCGGGGTGTGGTCGGCCAGCCCGGTGAGGGCGAGGTCGTGCGTGGCGACGAGCGAAAGGGCGCGGGCGCCGGCAAGTGCGGCAGCAATGGACTCGGACCCGGCCAGGCGCTCCCGGTTGTTGGTGCCCCGCAGCATCTCGTCGATAAGCACGAGCGCGGGCGCGCCGGGCGCTTCGACGGCGTCGAGGAGGCGGCGGAGGCGCCGCACCTCGGCGTAGAACGTCGAGAGCCCTTCCTGGAGCACGTCGCCCACCCGCATGGAGGCGAACGGGCGCAGCGGCGACAGACGCAGCGCGGCAGCCGGCACCGCACCGCCCGCCCACGCCAGCACACTGGCGACCCCCACGGCGCGCAGAAAGGTGCTCTTGCCCGACATGTTCGAGCCGGTGAGCAACAGCACATCCCCACACGCCAAGACGATGCTGTTGCCGACGGCCATTTCTTCGTGTAGCAGTGGGTGCCGCAGGTCGGCAGCCTCGAACGCGCAGCCGTTGTCCAGCAAGTCGGGGAAAACCGCTGTTTGGGGGTGGAGATCGGCAAAGGCCGCCAGGGCGCCGAGCGCTTCGAGTTCATAGACCGCGTCCAGCCAGGCCGGAATGCGGGCAGACAGGCCGGCGCGCAGCCGGGCAAGCGCGAGCGTGAGCAGCAGGTCGTAGGGCACTACCAGGTTGAAGGCCAGGCGCAGCGCCTCGTTGTGTGTGAACGACGCCGCCGCGGCGATGCGGCGCAGCGCGCGGAGATGCTGAGAAGGCCGGTCGGCCCCCTTGAATCCCTGCCAGAGTCCTTGCAGCGGTGCAGGCTGGCGGGCCGACCCTTCCATAAAGGTCAGCAGCGGCACGGCCTGTGCCAGCGACTTTTGCAGCGCGTGCGACAACTCGAACACGCTAGACATGCGCGCCCAGCGGAAACCGTACAGGGTGAGGTAGACGGTGAGCGAAAAGCCCCAGAAGGGCGGCGCGCCCGCCACCGACGTGGCGAACAGCAGGGCGGTAAGTGCGGCGAGGGCGGTGAGCACGTACGTCCAGCGCCGCAACGAGCGTGACAACGGTGCCGCCGCGATCCACGCCCGCAGCGCCCCATCGTCCCACCGCGCATCGGGTGTGCCGGCGGCCATGTGCGCGAGCAGCGCAAGGCGCTCGCGCAGGCGACGCCGGCACACGAGGGCCTGCACGCGCGCCTGCCGGGCCTGGGCGGCATCAGGGTCGGGCGCAGGGTCGAGCAGCCAGGCAGCCAGCCTGTCGTGTCCACCCCGCGTCCCTGCCGTACTGAGGAGGGTGAGCAGCGAACGCGGCCCCACCACGTCGAGGTCGGCGGCAAAGGGGTGATCCGGGGGCGGGGTTTGGTCGGAGGGCATGAGGTCGCGCCACGCCAGGGCCAGCCGGGCCAGGTGACGCGCCTGGAGCGCGCGCCACAGCACCGTACGGCGGCGCGCCCCTTCGATGCGCTCGTGCACGCGGGCCAGCACGCCGAACGTCACCGCCGTCAGCAGC
>CBDUBO010000301.1:0-3970 GCA_965365405.1 uncultured Rhodothermales bacterium
AGAGCCTGAAACGGCTCCGACGCGACACCATCGACTACTACCAGCTGCACTCGGCGCGCGTGGCCGACCTGGAAGACGGAGGCTGCGTCGAGGCCATGGAGGCGCTCCGGCGCGACGGCAAAATCCGCTACTGGGGTGTCTCGCTGAGCACGTACGACCCCTTTCCAGAGGCGCATTTTCTGCTCGAAAACAGGCTTGGCCACGGGCTTCAGGTGGCCTTCAACGCCATCAACCAGCGGGCGCGGACGCTTATCGCGCAGGCTGCGCAGCAGGGCTACGGCATCATCGCCCGGATGCCGCTGCAGTTCGGGCTGCTGACGGGCAAGTTCAGCGCGCAGACCCGCTTCGACCCGCGCGACCACCGCAGCCTGCGTCTGAAACCGGAGGTGCTGGCGCACGCCCTCGCGGCGCTCGAAAACGTGTGGCCGCTGGCCGAGGCGTACGGCACCGACGCGACCGCGCTGAGCCTCAGCTTCGTGCTCAGCACGCCCGGCGTCTCCACCGTCATTCCCGGCATCAAAACGCCCGAGCAGGCTGTGCAGAACACCACCGGCCTGGTGCGCCTCGAACCGGACGACCTGGAGCGTCTGCACGCGCTCTACGCCTCGGAATTGGAAGCACTGCTCGAATTCATGCGCCGGCAGGAGCAGGCATAGCCTGCTTCGCAGCGGCATCGGGGTTTCGCCCGCAGCGAATCCTTTCCTCAAAAACGTTCTACAGGATGATCCGGAAAACAGGGGTGCTGCTGGCGCTGTGCGCGATGCTCGCGGGGTGCGCCGCCACCGAAAAGGCACAGGTGAATAACACCCGTCAGGGCCCTGTGGTGGTCGGGGCCGACCGGCTGCTGACCGAGTTCGGGCACCTCGTGGACGGCAAGCGCGTCGCGCTCGTGGCCAACCACACGAGCCGCCTCGCCGACGGCACCCACCTCGCGGACGCCATCGCGGTCTACCCGGGCGCCCAACTGGTGGCGCTGTTCGGGATGAACTTCGACGTGCGAACAAACGACTACTCGCTCCCGCAAGACGCCGATGCAACGGTGGACGCGCCGACAGGCGCGCGCAAGTACTCGCTCTACGGCGACACCCACAAGCCCACTCCGGAGATGCTCAGAGGCGTCGAAGTCGTCGTTTTCGACATCCAGGAGGTAGGGGCGCGCTTTTACGAGCACATCAACATCCTCGGCTTCGTGATGGAGGCCGCCGCCGAAGCGGGCCTTCCCGTGGTCGTGCTCGACCGCCCGAACCCACTCACGGGTCTGCGCATGGACGGATTCGTCACCGACGATGCCGCGCTGTACGGCTTCGGCGCGTACGCAAAAGTGCCCGTGCTGCACGGCCTGACGATGGGTGAACTGGCCCTGCTCTACAACGGCGAGCGCATGTTGCGCGGCGGCCAGACGGCCGACCTCCACGTGGTCGAGATGACGGGCTGGAAGCGGGCGATGTGGTTCGACGAGACGGGCCTTGAATGGCGAAAACCATCGCCCAACCTGCCGACGCTCCGGTCGGTGACGGCGTATGCCGGCACGTGCCTGTTCGAGGGGCTGAACCTCTCGGAAGGGCGGGGCACCGAAAAGCCGTTCGAATACATCGGCGCGCCGTGGCTTGAGAACGAGGCGGCCGTCGCGCTGCTGAACGGGCTGGGTCTGGACGGGGTGCGGTTCGAGCCCGTCGCGTTCACGCCCACCCGCGCGCCGTTTCACGGACGCGATCCCTACATGGCCGGTGAAAACGTACGGGGCATCTATCTGAACGTCACCGACCGCGACCGCTTTCAGCCCTACCGGGCGGGCATCGCGATGCTGTGGGCCGTGCAGAAGCTACACGGCGAAAAGCTGGAGTGGAACGAGCCCGTGATGGCACGACTGACGGCGACGCCTCGGGTGCTGGACATGATTCGGGGCGGCAGCCACCCACGCGAGGTTTTTGCCGCCTGGGAAGACGAGCTCCAGACGTTCCGTCAGACCAGCAGGAAGTACTGGCTGTACAAGTAGGCTTTCGCTGCCGCTCCTGCCACGCGGCGTGCGGGTGGAGGTGAACGGCGCTATACTGCGCGCCGAACCACCAACTACTGCCCGCGTGACCGCCCGCCGCGTCTTCAAAGTCATTCTGCCCACCATCGTTGTCACGGCGCTCGTCATCGTCGTGGCGATGAACTTTTTGCCGGGCGACCAGCAGATCAAGCGGCGCATCGCGCACCGCCACGGCATCACCAGCCCGCAGTTCGCGCGCGAGATGAGCGCGATGCTCGGCCCCACCATCGTGTCGGGCAACGAAATCACGGCGCTCAACAACGGCGACGAGATCTTCCCGGCTATGCTCGCCGCCATAGACTCGGCGCAGCACACCATCACGTTCGAGACGTACATCTACTGGTCGGGCGAGGTCGGCGGGCGTTTTGCCGACGCGCTCGCCAACCGCGCCCGCGCAGGCGTGCGGACGCACGTGATGCTGGACTGGGTAGGCAGTGGCAAGGCCGAAGATTCGCTGCTGACGCGCATGGAAAGGGCCGGCGTGGAGGTGGAGCGCTACCGCCCATTGCGGTGGTATTCCCTGAGTCGGCTCAACAACCGCACGCACCGCAAGCTGCTCGTCGTGGACGGACGGATCGGCTTTACGGGGGGCGTCGGCATTGCGGACGAGTGGAAGGGCAACGCTCAGGACCCCGACCACTGGCGCGACGTGCACTTTCGCATCACCGGGCCCGTGGTGGCGCAGCTTCAGGCCGCCTTTCTGGACAACTGGGTCGAGACGACGGGCGAGGTGCTGCACGGAGCGGCGTACTTCCCGCCGCTCGAAACGACGGGCGGCCACGCGGCCCAGCTTTTCGTCTCCGCTCCGGCAGACGGTGGCGGCAACATGCGGCTCATGTACCTGATGGCCCTCGCCGCCGCTACCCGCACCATCGACCTCGAAGCCGCCTATTTCGTCCCCGACGAGATCATGATCAACGCGCTGCTGGCCGCGCGCAAACGCGGCGTGCGCGTGCGCGTGCTGGTGCCCGGCCCGCACATCGACGCGGAGTCGGTGCAGTTCGCGTCGCGCCAGGTATGGGGCGACCTGCTGCGGGCAGGCGTAGAGATCCACGAGTACCAGCCGACGATGATGCACAACAAGGTGCTCATCGTGGACGACGCGCTCGTCTCCGTCGGCTCGACCAACTTCGACATCCGATCCTTCGACCTCAACGACGAAGCCAGCCTCAACGTGTACGACAGCACGTTTGCCCGTGCGATGGCGCAGATGTTCACGCGCGATCTGGCGCAGGGCCAGCCCTACACCATCGAGATGTGGGAAAGCCGCCCCTTACGCCAGCGCTTCATGGAAGCCGTCGTCTGGCCCATCCGTTCGCAGCTGTAGCCACCGGCGGCGCGCTACCCAGCCGTCGCCATCTGCGGCGTGCTCTTGGGCTGCGGCTGCTCGGCTACGTCGTTGCCGCGCGGCGTGAAGGCCTGGATGCCGGTGATCTCGCGGCCCAGAATCAGGCCGTGGATGTCGTAGGTGCCCTCGTAGGTATTGACCGATTCGAGGTTGACCATGTGGTGGATGACGCGGTACTCGCCCGTGATGCCGTTGCCGCCCATCATGTCGCGCGCCACGCGGGCGATGTCGAGCGCCTTGCCGACGTTGTTGCGCTTGGCGAGGCTTACCATCGCCGGCGCGGCCTGGCCGGCATCCTTGAGCTGACCGAGCCGCCACGCCAGGAGCTGCATCTGCGTGATGTCGGTGAGCATGTTGGCCAGCTTGGTCTGGACGAGTTGCATGGCGCCGAGCGGATAGCCGAACTGCTTGCGCTCGCCCACGTAGCGGCGCGCGCGGGTGTAGCAGTCCTCCGCCGCGCCCACGCCGCCCCACGCGATGCCGTAGCGCGCGTTGTTGAGGCACGAGAACGGCCCCTTCAGGCCCCGCACCTCGGGAAAGGCGTTGGCGTCGGGCACGAAGCAGTCGTCGAACACCATCTCGCCGGT
>CBDUBO010000302.1:0-3970 GCA_965365405.1 uncultured Rhodothermales bacterium
ATGGCGGCTTTGAAGGACGGCACGAAAAACTCGTAGAGCGCCTGCGCGGGGATGTCGGCGGGCGTGCGGTCCCAGCCCGAACGCGGGTCGGAGTAGCCGAGGTAGTGCTTGAGCGTGGCCGCCATGCGGTGCGGCCCGACGCGCTCGGCCTGGAGGGCGCGCACGTACGCCGCGCCCATCTTCGAAGCCACCTCATACGACTCGCCGTAGGTTTCGTACAGACGCGGCCAGCGGGCGTTGCGGCCCAGGTCGAGGATGGGGGCGAAATTCCAGTGGTGCCCGAGAAAGGCCGACTCACGCGCCGTGACGGCCCCCATCTGCGTGGCAAACGTGGTGTCGAACGTGGCGCCCAGGTTGATCTGCTGCGGAAAGACCGTTCCGCCGGTGATGTAGTTGGTGCCGTGCACGTGGTCCATCCCGTAGATGATGGGAATCTTCAGGCGCGACTCCTCCAGGTTGATGCGCTGGAGTTCCTGGCCGTAGGTGAGCCACTCGGCGGCAGGGATGGCGATGCCGTTGAGAAACGAGCCGATGTGATAGTCGCGGATGATCTGCCGCGCCTTTTCGGGCACCAGCTCGACGGCGTTGGAGCTGTAATCGCCCGCGCGGTTGAGCACCTGGTAGTTGATCTGCGTCATCTGCCCGATCTTTTCCTCCAGCGTCATGCGCCCCAGCAGATCTTCAACGCGCGCGTCCACGGGTGCGGCGGGGTCGAGGTAACGCGGCGTCTGGGCGCGCGCCGAAGGTACCGTGACCAGAACGAACAGGAGTAGAAGCAGTCGGCGCATGGGGTTGGAGGTCGGGTGGATGGCCGGCAAGGAGTGCGCCAGCAGGGTGGTGAGTGCGTTAAAAGCGCTTTCGGAGGGAGGAGCAGAAGGGGCCAGACCTACCCGGCGCGGGCCACGTGCAACGACCGCGTGGAGGCGCGCTCCACCAGCCGCGTCTCCAGCGTCACGTGCTCCAGTTCGGGCGGCGTCTCGGCCTCGACGTGCCGGAGCAGCACCTCGGTGGCCATCGCGCCGATGCGGCGGTTGGGCGTATGGATCGTCGTCAGCCCGAAGGGGACGTACGTGAGCAGGGCGAGGTCGTCGTAGCCTACGAGGGCAACGTCGCCCGGCACCGACAGGCCGCATTCCTGGAGTGCCCGCCACACGCCGAGCGCCACCAGGTCGTTGAAGCAGAAGACGCCGACGGGCGTCTCGACGGGCTGCGAAAAGTGCGCCTTGGCGGCGTGGTAGCCATCCTCGGCCCGCGCGCCCGTCGGGATGACGAACTGGGGACTGTAGGCCAGCGGCGACTCGCTGAAGGCGCGCACCATGCCCTCGATCCGCTCTTGCGTGTGGGCCGAGTACGCGGGGCCCGCAAAGTGCAGGATGCGGGTGTAGCCCAGCCCGATCAGGTGCGCCACCGCCGTCTTGGCCGCCAGCACGTTGTCGATGTCAACGATGTTGGTCTTGATGTGGTAGCCACCGGGGTTTTCGAGCAGCACGAACGGGTAGCCGTTGCGCTTGCACTCGTAGAGGTACCCGAGGTCGGAGCGCTTGTCGAGCACGGGCGAGATGATGAGCCCGACGACGCCCTGCCGCTGAAGCTGCCCGCAGAGCCGCACTTCCTCCTCGGCCTCCCCACCCGAATTGACGACGACGAGCGTGTAGCCCTGCGCGCTCGCGGCCTCCTGCGCCCCCGCGGCCACCTCGGCGTAGAACGGGTTCTCAATCTCTTTCACGATCAGGCCGATGAGGCGGTCGCCCCGGCTGCGCAGCACGCGGGCCGCCGAGTGCGGCCGGTAATTGAGCCGCCGCATCACCCCTTCCACGCGCGCCCGCGTGTCGTCGCTGACGGTGGACTTGTGGTTCAGCACGGCGGACACTGTGGCCTTCGAGACGCCTGCCTCCTGCGCGATGTCTGTAATGGTAGCTGGGCGCACGAGCCTTCGGGTTGAGCAGTGGAAAGCGCTACTTCCTTGCGAGCACGGTTGACCTATATCGAACCGGTTCGACGAGGTTCAATTAACGTCTCGCTGCCAAAGGCTGTCAAGCGTTCCTCTGCCAGTGCCGCAAAAAAGACGCGCGCTCCCGGCAGGGCACTCCACTGCCCACCCACTCAGACGCCTGCTGCACCCGCTCGCTATGCGCGGGATCGCTTCCTGGAATCTGCAGGCTGCTTGCTCACGTTCCCGAACGGGGCTGCGCTACCGTGCCGTCGTGTCGGCGGCGGCGGGCGGCACGGCGGAAATCACCGTCAGCCTTTCGGCGTCGCTCAACTCGATGCTGCCGTTCTGCGTCTCGATTTCGACGCGGGCCGCACCTGACCCCATGGCGGCGCGGAACGTGGCGCCGGCTCCCTTCGGCTCCAGGTTCTGACTGCGGAAATCCAGCCCCTCGCTGCGGATGCGACCCACCTCGGTCGAGGCCTCGATGCGCGCGCCCGCATCCACCGGCAGCCCCAGCGCAATGCGGCCGTTCTGGGTGGCCAGCCGCACCCGCGCCGTCTCCGGCACACGCGCAAGCGCCACGGTCATGTCACCATTCTGGGTTTCCACGTCCACGTCCGAAGAAGCGCTGGCCACCTGCACGCGCCCGTTCTGCACGCGAATCACGACGGGCGCCGAGAAGGCGCGCACGACGACGTTGGCATTGTCGAGCGTGATTTCGAGTCGTGTGCCTGCGGGGACGGTGCCCTCTACGTCCACGGCGGTGCGCGCGGGGTTGCGCGAGCGGAACGTGTAGCGGTAGGCCGTATCGTCCCCCGCCTCCTCGATGGTAATGTCGTCCAACGCTTCGCGGGCGTCGTCTTCGCTGTCGCCGCGTCCTTTCTTGGTGAAGCGCAGCGCGGCCTGGTCGCTCTGCGTGCCGCTGAGCGTAATGTCGCCGCTGAAGCCGGTCAGCACGAGGCTGCGGCGGCCCGGCACCACGCCGCGTTCGACCACCTCGGTCTGCTCGACGCCGCCCAGCAGCAGCGCGCCGTCCGCCCCCTGCCGGACGCTGTCGGATTTGCCGCAGGCTGCGACGAGAAGCAACGCAAAAAGGGGCAGGCAGAAACGCATGGATGCGACAGGGTCAGGGACGGAGGCGCATTTCGGCCTGCTGTTGCAGCAGCTTTTCGATGCGCTCCTGGGTGGGAGGATGGGTGGAAAAGAGGCCCCGGATGGCCCCGCCGACGCCAGCCAGCGGGTTGACGATGAACATATGCGCCGTCGAGGGCGAGGCGTCCATCGGGTGGCGCTCGGCCCCGCGTTCAAGCTTGGCGAGGGCACTGGCGAGGGCTTCGGGATGTCCGCTGATGAGCCCGCCGTCGCGGTCGGCCGCGTACTCACGCTGCCGCGAAATGGCCATCTGGATAAGCATCGCGGCAACGGGCGCGAGGATGAGCAGGAGCAGGTTGCTGAGCGCATTGCCGCCCCGGTCGCGGTCGCCCACGGGCACGAAGATGGCGAAGCGGGCCAGCAGCGTGATGGCCGCGCCCATGGTGGCGGCGATGGACTGGGTGAGGATGTCGCGGTTTTTGACGTGCGCAAGCTCGTGCGCCACCACGCCCGCCAGTTCACTCGGCGACAGCATCCGCACGATGCCGCTCGTGACGGCGACGGCGGCGTTGGCCGGGTTGCGGCCCGTCGCAAAGGCGTTGGGCTGGTCGGACGGGATGACATACACGCGTGGCATGGGCAGGTCGGCGCGCTGCCGCAGTTCGTCCACCATCGCGTAGAGTTCGGGTGCGTCCGCAGGGCCGACTTCGCGCGCCTTGTACATGGCGAGGACGATTTTGTCCGAGAACCAGTACGAGCCGAAGTTGAACGCAACGGCGAGGGCAAAGGCCAGCATCATGCCCGACTGGCCGCCGAGGGCGCGGCCGAGCAGGGCGAAGAGCACCAGGAGGACGGCCATGAGCGCCGTCGTGCGTAAGCCGTTGGTCATGTGCGGAAGCGCGGTTGCCTGCTCTTGAACGCCCCGCCCGGTGCGGGTTTCGGCCC
>CBDUBO010000303.1:0-3969 GCA_965365405.1 uncultured Rhodothermales bacterium
GCCGCCCTGCCGTGGCTATCGATAAGTTCACAGGCTCCCTCGTCTCCTCCAGCGATGCCCCGTCTTTTCCTGCTCGCCGCGCTCGCGCTCACCGCCGGGTGCCGCACCACGCAGCCCGCCCCGGCTCCCCCCGACCCCACCGCGACGGCCTCCCTGCCCGAACCGCCCGCCGTCCACGGCGATCCCAACCCGCCTGTCGAGCGGGCCGCGCCCGATGGGCAGGTGCTGCTACACGACAAAACGCTCACGCGAATCGCCTTCGGCTCGTGCGCTGGCCAGGACGCGCCCCAACCCATCTGGAATGCCGTTCTCGACGCCCGACCCGACCTGTTCCTGATGATCGGCGACAACGTCTATGCCGACACCCAGAACCGCGATTCGATGCGGGCGGCTTACGCCCTGCTCGACACCGTGCAGGCGTTCCGGCGCCTGCGCGAAACGGTGCCGGTGCTGGCCACGTGGGACGATCACGACTACGGCGTCAACGACGGCGGCGCGGAGTTTCCGGCCAAAAAGATGGCGCAGGAGGAGTTCGTCCGCTTTTTCGATCCCCCTGCCACATCTCGCGTGCGCACTGGCGAGGGCGTGTACAGCAGTTACGTGTTCGGCCCCGAAGGGCAGCGCGTGCAGGTGATCCTGCTCGACACGCGCTATTTCCGCAGCCTGCTCACGCGCAAGCCCGAAGGCCAGTCGCTGACGGGCCGCTACGTGCCCACCGACGACACCACGCGCACGCTGCTGGGCGAGGCGCAGTGGGCGTGGCTGGAAGAACAACTGCGCCAACCCGCCGAGCTGCGCGTCGTCGCGTCGAGCATCCAGTTTCTCTCCGACCAGCACGGCTGGGAGGGCTGGGGCCTGATGCCGCACGAGCGGCAGCGCTTTTTCCAGCTCGTCGAGAAGACCGGCGCGCGGGGCGTCCTTTTCATCTCCGGCGACCGTCACCTGGCCGACATCTCCCGCATTCTGCCCGTTGATTCAGGTGTCGGTTACCCGATCTACGACGTGACTTCGTCTTCGCTCAACCGCTCCAACTGGGGCGCGCACACCGAGGCCAACCGCTTTCGCGTCGAGGGGCCGTACCTGCCTGTCAACTTCGGCCTCATCACCATCGACTGGCGCGCGGGCGACCCCACCGTCCGCTTCGAGATTCGAGACCTCGACGGCGTGCCGGTGCTGCGCGCCGAAACGTCGGTAGAAATGCTCAGGTGATTGGAGAGGTTGGTACGAGCATCTCCCATCTCTAACCTCCAACTGCGACCCTCACCCCGCTCATGTCTGGACGCCGGCAGCAAACCGAAATCTTCGTGCGCGGCGTCGGCGGCGAGATGCCCGTCGTGCCCGTGGACCCCCGGCGGCTCGAAGAAGCCGCGCGGCAACAGATGACGCCCGAGGCGTTTGCCTACGTCGCCGGAGGCGCGGGGCTGGAAGCGACAGTGGCGGCCAACCGGGCGGCGTTCGCGCGCCACCAGATCGTGCCACGCGTGCTGCGCGACGTGTCGCAGCGCGACCTGTCCGTCACTTTCCTGGGGCAGACCTACCCCACGCCCCTCCTGCTGGCACCCATCGGGGTGCTGGAGGTGGCCCACCCCGACGCCGACCGGGCGGTGGCCGAGGCGGCGGCCTCGCGGGGCGTGCCGATGGTCTTTTCGAGCCAGGCCTCCGTCCCGATGGAAGCGTGCGCCGCGGCGATGGAGCGCGTGCAACCCGGCGCACCGCGCTTTTTCCAGCTCTACTGGAGCACCGACGAGCGGGTGGTGCAGAGCTTCGTCGGGCGGGCCGAAGCGTGCGGGTGCAGCGCCCTCGTGCTCACGCTCGACACGACGCTCTTGGGCTGGCGGCCCCGCGACCTCGACCTCGCCTATCTGCCCTTTCTGCGCGGCAAGGGCATCGCGCAGTACACCAGCGATCCCGCCTTCCGCGAGGCCCTCGCCGAGCCGCTCGATGCGCCCGCCGTGCGCCCGCGCCTGCGCCCTTCCACGGTGCGCACCCTGCTGGCGCAGCGCCGCAACGCCCCCGACGGCACCCTCGCCACCGGCCGCAGGGCCGTCCAGCGCTTTGTGCAAACCTACAGCCGCCCGTCGCTCACGTGGGACGACCTGGAAACGCTGCGCGGTATGACGCGGCTGCCCATCCTGCTCAAAGGCATCCTCCACCCCGACGACGCCCGCGAAGCCGTCCGGCGCGGCATGGACGGCGTCGTCGTCTCCAACCACGGCGGGCGGCAGGTGGATGGGGCCGTGGGCGCGCTCGACGCGCTGCCGGGCGTCGTGGAAGCCGCCGGCGGGCGCGTGCCCGTCCTGTTCGACAGCGGCATACGCACCGGGTCCGATGTGTTCAAGGCGCTCGCTCTCGGCGCCACTGCGGTGTGCGTGGGGCGCCCCTACGCCTACGGCCTCGCCCTTGCGGGCCGGAGGGGCGTCGAAGCCGTGCTCGACTACCTGCTGGCGGATTTCGACCTCACCCTCGGCCTGAGCGGGCACGCGCGCGCCGATGCCGTTCCACGCGCGGCGCTGCGGTCGGCCTGAGCCGTGTGGGCGGAAGAAACGAGGCCGTGGCGCGCGCTGTCGGCTCTGGCGGACTACACCCCCGGCGGACGGCCCTTCAGTCCTCGATTGCCTCGATGCCCAGCCGCTCCAGTTGCGCGAGGTGGTCCTTCATGGCCTTGAGTTGCTCGCGCGGATGCCCCTGCCAGTCCACGATCTCGCCCGTAACCCGAAGCGGAGACCGGGTACGGTATGACTTCGTGGGATTGCCCGGATACTTCTTATCCGTCAGGTTCGGGTCGTCCTCGATGGGGCCCGTGGGTTCTACCGTGTAGATCCTGCCGGGGCCTTCGCCGAAGGCCAGTTCAGCTCCCCAGGTGGCCGCGTCCAGGGTAGCGGTCAGGTAAACGTAGGACGCCTTTTTCCGCTTGCCGTAATTGGAGTTGTAGCCCGGCTCGATCAGGTCGCCCGGCTTCAAATCGGCCTTTGTGCCGTGGTAAAACTGCTGCGATGTCAGGTCGTCGGGTGTCATTGGCGTACGCTGCGTTCGAGGAAGCGGAGCAACGTACGCTGCCCTCCGCCACCAGACAAGACGGTGCCGTGGGCGCGCCGCGCAGCGACGATGGATTCGCCAGCCGCCAGCAAATTCGACAGGTCACGACATGCGATACAGGCGCGGCGTGTGTCGGGGCGCAACGCTGAACGGCCAACCGAGCGAAGCGCCGGTCTGCACTGCTCCCATCCTCCCCCATTTACAATCGCCCTCTCGCGTTCATCGGCCCTTTCACGCTGAAGGGTTGCGGGTTCGTGACGGATCGCGCCCCCCTTCTCCCCGTCGTCACAAAACCACCACACATCTGTGACAACAACCAACCGAGGCGCGGATTGAGGCCGCATACCAACCTCGACTTCCGATGCGCCGCGTTCTACCATTGCTCTTTGCCGCCGCTCTCCTTTTCACCCCCGGCGCGTTCGCGCAGCAGCCGGGCGGGCAACAGACGCCGCAGGGCAGCGTGAAGGGGCAGGTGGTGGACGAAACCGGCGCGTCCGTGCCCTCGGCTACCGTTTCGGTGTGGAGCGCGCGGGATTCGAGCCTGGTGACAGGCGCCATCACGGACGCTCAGGGGCGCTTTCTCGTGGACGGGTTGCGGCCTGGCGGCTACTACGTGCGCGTCTCGTTCGTAGGCTTCCAGACCGAAACGCGCGGTGACCTGACGCTGCGCCCCGGCGCGCTCGTGGCCGACCTGGGCACCATCCGGCTGGGCGAGGACGCCGCCCAGCTTGGGGAGGTTGAGGTGGCTTCGGAACGCGCCGCCGTCGAGGTGGGCATCGACCGGACGACCTACAACGTCGAGGATCAGGTGATTGCCAAGACGGGCTCGGCCACCGACCTGTTGCAGACCGTGCCCTCCATCGAGGTAGACGCCGACGGCAACATCAGCCTGCGCGGCAACCAGAACGTGGCCGTGCTCATCAACGGCAAGCC
>CBDUBO010000304.1:0-3965 GCA_965365405.1 uncultured Rhodothermales bacterium
AAGATCGCAACGCGTGCTTTCAAGGATGACGGCACCCAGGGCGACGCCGTCGCGGGCGACTCCATCTTTACGCAGACGCTCACGTTTGCGCCTGGCACGCCGCGTGTGCTCGTGGGCAAGATGGGCACGGACGGCTGGGACAACGAAGGCGCTTTCGGCGGTGACACCTACTTCAACGTAGGCGCTGCGGCCAGCAGCGACGGCGTGCTGCGTCACATCTTCGGTGCCATCCGCCTCCAGGACGGGCGCTACACCGACTTGCGCGGCCCGACGACGCCGGGTTCGCAGACGCCACTGGCTGCCTACGATCCGTACATCTCCATTTCGGCGGACTCGCTCACGGCGACCGTCGTGCGGCGCGGCGGCTCGGCGACGGCTATCGAGGACCTGGGCGGCCAGGTGCCCCAGGCCTTCACCGTCGAGGGCAACTTCCCCAACCCGTTCGCGGGCACGACGGCCTTCCGCTACACGCTGCCCACGGCGCAGCACGTGGCCGTGCGCGTCTATGACGTGACGGGCCGCGAGGTCGCCACGCTCGTGGACGAGTTCCAGGCCGCCTCGACCTACGAAGTCACCTTCGACGCGCAGCAGTTGCCTGCCGGCGTGTACTTCTACCAGGTGCGCACCGACCGCGGCACGCGCACCGGGCAGATGACGCTCGTCCGGTAAGCACATCGCCCTGTCGGGTTGAAGCCTGCGGCGGCGTTTCCGATCTCCGGGGATGCTGCCGCAGGCTTCGGCCTGTTGGGGAGGCTCGCTTCGTATTACGCACTACGCACCATGACCTCGTTCCGCGCTTTGTTGCTCTTCGTGCTCGTCCTGCCCGTGCAGGCGCAGGACAGCCTCGACGTGACGTTCCGCTTTCTGCCCGACCTTTCGGGCGCGGTGGCGCAGCCCATCGTGCAGGCGTTCCTGCCGGGCGCGTTCAACGACTGGGGGCAGCCGTATGTGAGCGGCGTGAACGGGGCGCGCATCGCCAACAACCACCCGTCGCGCATGACTTACGAGGCGGCGCGCAACGAATACGCGTACACCAAGAGGCTGCGTGTGGGCAGCGCGTACGCCTACAAAGTTCAGTACCACACCAACACCAACCAGTCGAGCGGCGCGGGCTTCGTGTGGACGGCCGACCCGCTCAATCCCGTCACCGTCGGGCAGAACGGCGACTCGCAGGTGACGATTGCCGACCCGATGGTTTTCCAACTCGCCCGCGAGCAAGAGGGGACGGGCGAGATCAGGGCCGTCTCGGCCAGTCTGTTCACCACGGCCCCGATCACCGCGCTCACGTTCGAGGTGAACGGCGTCCAGCGCGACGGCTTGCCACACTTTACTACGTACGGCAGCGGCCCAAGCGGGCTTTTGCGCTTCGTGCTGCCCGCGCCCGTCGCGCCCGGCGCGCAGTTCAAGGTCACCGCGACCGACAGCCGGGGCCGCACCATCACGAGCAGCATCGGCACCATCCCGCCCACTGTTGTGGACGAAAAACGTCCGGCAGGTTTTCGCGACGGCATCACCTACGACAACGCCACGCGGGTGGCGAGGCTGTCGCTCTTCGCGCCGCACAAACAGTACGCCTATGTGCTCTCGCCGCAGAACGACTGGACGCCGAGCCCGGCTTTCCTGATGAAGCGCGACTCGGTAAACGCCGACAGCGTGTACTTCTGGATCGAGCTTGAGAATGTGCCGCTCATGATGCCTTTCCAGTACCTGGTGGACGGGCTGATCCGCGTAGCTGATCCCTACAGCGAGGACATCATCAACCCGGGCGAGCCGGACTACCCGACGGGTAAAACTGAGCATCCGGTAACGGTTATCACCGGTCCGCTTGTGATCCCTGTATCGGGGTGCGACGCGGGCCCTTACAAGCGCCCCGAGCCCAAAGACCTCGTCATCTACGAACTGCTGCTGCGCGATTTCCAGGACGCCCACTCGTTCAACGCGCTCGCCGACACGCTCGACTATCTCAAGAAACTCGGCGTGACGGCCATCGAACTGATGCCCGTCTCCGAGTTCGACGGTGACCTGTCGTGGGGCTACAACCCGGCCTTCCACTTTGCCGTGGATGGGTACTACGGCTCCCGCGAAAGTCTGCACAACCTGGTGCAGGAAGCCCACTGCCGGGGCATGGCCGTCATTCTCGACGTGGTGTACAACCACGCCACGGGCCAGAGCCCGCTCGTGCGCCTGTGGAACGCGAGTCCGACGGGCAGCCCGTCCGCCACGCCGACCGCGCAGAACCCGTATGCCAACGTCGCCGCGCACCACCCGTTCAACGTCTTCAACGACCTCAACCACGACAGTCCGGCCACGCGCTACTGGCTCGACCGCGCCAACCGCTACTGGCTCGAAACCTTCCATGTGGACGGCTTCCGCTATGACCTCTCGAAAGGCTTTACGCAGTGCACCCAGGGCGGCCCGAACGGCTGCCCCAACAACCAGGGCCTGTGGGACAGCTACGACGCCAGCCGCATCTACAACCTCAAAAGGATGGCCGACAGCGTGTGGAGCTACGCGCCGGACGCGCTCCTCATCCTCGAACACCTTTCGCAGGGTACAGAGGAGCGCGAACTGGCCGCCCACGGCACCGACCGGGGCCACCCCGGCTTCCTGCTGTGGCGCAAGATGATGGGCCCCTTCAACGAGGCCACGATGGGCTACCACAACAGCAGCAACACGGCGGGCGCCTACTTCGGCGCGGGCGGGCAGGGGTTTTCGATTCCCAACACCATCTCCATCCTCGAAGACCACGACGAGCAGCGCCTGATGCGCAAAAACGCGCGCTACGGCAACACCGGACCCGATGGCTACAACGTCAAAAGCACCGCCACCAGCCTCGACCGGATGAAGGCGGCGGGCGCGTTCTTCTTCACCCTGCCCGGCCCCAAGATGATCTGGCAGTTCGGCGAGCTGGGCTACGGCGCGGCGGACGACGAGTGCCTGCCCGAACAGGACGGCTGCCCCGGCAGCCGCACCGGCGTGCGCGACGACGGCTGGGCATACCGCGGCGACTCCTCCCGCTACGCGCTCTACCAGACCTGGGCGGCGCTCATGAACTTGCGCAAGGCGCACCCCGTCTTTACGAGCCCTCAGACTGTGGTTGAACTGAGCACCGCCGGTGCCACCAAGCGCATCAAGCTGAGCCTGGATACGCTGCAAGTGGTCGTGGTCGGCAACTTCGACGTGCAGCCCCGCGACGTGACGCCGGCCTTCCACCAATCGGGCACGTGGTACAGCTTTTTCGGGCGCGATATGGTTGAGGTGACTGACGCGAATGCGGCTCTCACGCTTGCGCCGGGCGCGTTCCAGGTGTTTACCAGCCACTTTCTCGGCTACGCGCCGCGCAACATCGTCGTGGGCGTGGACGGAGGCGAGGTGCCTTCCGAGATGGCGCTGATGCCCGTTCGCCCCAACCCGGCGCGTGCGCAGGCCACGGTGGCGTTTGCGCTTCCGCAGGCGGGCGCGGTGCGGCTGGAAGTGTACGACCTGCTGGGCCGCCGCGTGATGACGCTTCTGAACGAGATGCGTCCTGCCGGACAGGAAACCCGTGTGCTCGACGTGTCACACCTTTCCGCCGGGCTGTACGTGCTGCGCCTAGAGACGGCTTCGGCCGTGCAAACGCAGCCGCTCGTCGTCGTGCGGTAGCTTGCGTCAACCCTGTCAGGGCTAAACCGGGTCTGATCCCCTTAACGTGCAATGCGCCTTTTCTGCCTCCTGCTCGCTTTTGCCTTTGCCGCCTGCAATACGCCGCGCGACAGCGACGTGGCCGAAGCCCTCGGCCACCGCGAGGCCGCGCCCGACGCGGTGCCCGACTGGGCAAAGGACGCCGTCTGGTACCAGATCTTCCCCGAGCGCTTCCGCAACGGCGACCCCACCAACGATCCCACGCACGCGAGCCTGGAAACGCCTGTCGTGCCCGGCGCAGACTGGCGCGTTTCGCCGTGGACGGGCGACTGGTACGCGCGCGA
>CBDUBO010000305.1:0-3964 GCA_965365405.1 uncultured Rhodothermales bacterium
CGGCGTACAGCTACGCCAACAACAAGCGGCGTTTGCAGCAGCTGATGGGGTAGGGGAATCGGGGGATTGCTCGAGAGGCAACCTCCGGGTAGGGGCGCAAATATTTGCGCCCCTACGCTGTTTGTGCCGCACCGCATCTCGGGGCGGTAGGGGCGTGCCGCGGCACGCCCCTACGTCGTTTGGGGGAATGCTCACCGGTCGAGGGTAGCCAGGCCGTCCTGTGTTTTTTCGAGGGTTGCGTTAAGGAAGGCGAGACCGGGTGCCGATACCACGACAAAGCGTCCGTCAACGGCCCCGCCACATGAAGAAGACCACTGCACCCTCCGAAGCGCAGCCCGCGCTTGGCATCATCGTCACCCCGCGCAAAACGTACGGGATGCTGCTCCGCCCCGACAGCGGCCAGCGCCCCGAAGTGATGCGCCGCTTCACGCGCATCCGTGCGCAGTACGCCTCGGTGCAGACCGCCGCGCCTTCGCTCTCCGGCGACGGCAGCGCGGGTGCGTTCGAGGACGCCACGCTCACCATCGGCGACGCGCCGGCCTCGGATCAGCTTTTTCTCGCCTCCGAGTTCGGCGACCTCGCCGCAGGGGCCCAGGCGGCACCGGGTGCCGCCGCAGCGCCGGCCGGCCACACGTCCGAACTGTTCACGTCCGAGCTGCAAGACCTGCTGGCCGAGTGCCAGGAGGGGCTGGGCGTCGAGCCGGTGATCGGCCTCGTCATAGACGCCTCCGACGTGCAGTACGCCGAGGTGCGCGTGCCCGAAGTGGTGGGCGAAAAGGCCGACAAGCTGCGCGCCCGCATGATGGGCCTGCTGGGCGAGCAGATCACCGACTTCGATGCGGACCGGGTCGTGTTCCTGCCCATGACGGCCGCCGAGGATGGCACAGCGCGCCACCTGGCCGTGGCCCCGCGCCCCGACGACGCCTCGACGCGCACGCTGCGCGAGTTGCGCCAGCTCTACCGTGGCCTGCCGCCCGCGCGCCTGCTCGACAGCGAGGTGAGCCTGCTGGCGGGCCTCACGCGCATGGTCGAGACCAAGCTGCGCGCCGAGGAGCCCGAAGCGGTCGCGGCGGGCTGCACGCTCGTCGTGCGCCCCGGCACCGACGACACGCTCGTGCTGGCGTTTCAGGAAGGCGTGCTGCACCACTACGCGCAGCTGCGCTCGCTCACCGCCTTCGACGCGCCCGAGACGCTGTGCTCGCGCATCCTGCTCCAGCAGGACGAGCACGGACTCGGCGAAGTCGGGCGCATTCTCGTGCTCAGCGAAGCCAACGAGGGCGGCCTCGTCCAGTACCTCGGCCTCTACTACCCCGACGCCGACGTGCGCTCGTGCCGCGAGGCCCTTGCCGCCGAGATGCTGACGGACGTCGAGCAGGTCGAGGTGGCCAGTGTGGCCGCTTACGCCGCGGCGCTGCGCCTGACGGGCACGCCGGCCCAGCGCGCCTTTTTCCCCGACGTGAACCTGCTGCCGGCGACGCTGCTCAAGCGGCGCGTGGCGGTGCCTTTCAGCTGGCACATCTACGCCCTCGCGGCGCTGCTTTTCGTGACGGTGTTTTTCTTCACCGCCCGCTACGTCGTCGTGCAGCAGGAGGTGGGCGCGCAGCGTGCCCGCGTGGCGATGCTGGCGCCCGAGCGCGCTGGCGCCCAGGTGGCCACGCTCCAGGCCGAGATAGACTCGCTGCAACGCGTCACGGGCGGCTACCTGCGCTCGCTCGAAGTGCTCGACTCCCTTCTCGTGGGCAGCGACCGCTGGAGCCGCGCCCTCGAACAGACCACGCGCGTGGCCTCGTCCGTGCGCGGCATCTGGGTGGAGAGCTGGACCGACGGCGGCGCGGCGCTCACCCTCAGCGGCAACGCCACCTCGCGCGACCGCGTCGTGCGCTTCGCCGACATGATCGGCGGGGAGATCGCGACCGTCTCGTTCTCCGAGATCCGCGACTTCCCCGTCTACGCCTTCACCATCACCGTTCCGCTCACCAACGAGCTGCCCGCTGCCGCGCGCTACCTGCGCGACCTCGTCGCCGCGCCCGACTCGCTCACGGCCAACGCGCCCGTCATCGCCCCCTGACGAGGGCAAGGGTAAGGGGGAAAGGTACAGGGCCGCAGTCGGCCTGCCTTCTATCCCGTTGCCCTTTACACCTCGCCCTTTACCCCATGCTCCCATGAACAACACCCTTTCCAACGCGCTCGTGCTCGCCTTCTGCTGGGTGGCAGTCGCGGGCGTCGGGGCCTACCTGACGTTTTTCCATCAGCCGCGCGAGCTGCTCACGCTCCAGGAAGCCGAGCGCGCCACCGTGCTCAAGCAGCAGGAAGCGGACGCGCTGCTGGCGCAGATGAGCACCTCGCAGGCCGCCGCCCGCGACGTGTTCCAGCGCTGGAACGCCCGCTACAAAGTGATGCCTGCCTCGCTGCGGTCGTACGAGATCGTGGACTACCTCAACACCCTCACGCGCCGCGGCTTCGAGACGTTCGACGTGAGCGTACAGGGCGTGACGCAGAACGCCGGCTTCTCGACCTACTCGCTCGGTATTGCGGGGCGGGCCTACTACGACGCCCTCTACCGCTTCGTGTGGCACCTCGAGAACAACCGCAGCTTCTACCGCGTCCGCACGCTCCAGCTCGAACACCTCGACCTGCGCGACACCGACGGCGAGGGCCGCGAGCGCCTCCAGGTGCTCGTTTCGTTCAGCCTCACGCTCGACGCCTACTTCGGCGGAGCCGAGGGCATGAGCGCTGCGCCGGCCGAGGGCAGCACCGACGGTAGCCTGGCGAACGTGCCGGCCACCGCGCCGCCGCCCGTACCGAACGGCATCTTGCCGCGCTTTACGCCGGTGGGCAATCCGTTCTACCCCGCCATCCTGGAGGCCGTCCCGCCCAACACCTACGGCCTCGTCGATTTCGACCACGCGCAGCTCGTCTCCGTGGCGGACGGCCACGCCGTCTTCCGCCAGGGCGAGGCCTACTTCACGCTCGGCGTGGGCGATGCCGTGTACCTCGGCCGCATCACGCACATCGACCCGGCGACGAGCCGCGTCGTGGCCTACCTCAACCGGGGCGGCATCACCGATGAGGTCGAACTCTCGCTCGCCCAGCCCGGCAAGGGCACGTACCGCCCGGCGGTGCTGCCCGTTGCCGAACCCACGCAGAACTGATATCCCAGAGCTTCCCATGAACCCTCGCCTGATTCTCGTCGCGCTGGCCGCGCTTCTCGTGGCCGGCCCGCTCACCCCGGCGCACGCGCAGCAGCCCACGCAGCGCATGATCCGCACGTACGTGCCGCCCGATCAGCTCGTCTCCTTCCAGGCGAGCATCCCGTTCGATCAGTTCATTGCCACGCTCAACCCCATCTTCGAGCGCGTCACAGGCAAGCAGCTCATCGACCCTGAGGGCCGCACCGCGCCCATCGGCGTGACCGTCGTGGGGCAGCACTTCTTCGATGCCTTCGCGCTCGTGCTCCAGAGCAGCGGCCTCACCTACCGCGAAAACGAACGCTACTTCGTCGTCGCCGACGCGCAGGCGCAGCAGGAAACGTACCTCCAGCAGAGCGCCAACACGGCGCAGCAGCCCGGAGCCGAAACGGGCAAGGGCGCGGTGCAGGCCACGCTGGGCACGCGGGAAATCCAGATCAACGCGCTCCTGTTCGACCTCAACGCCACGCGGGCGCGCGAGCTGGGCCTCGACTGGAACATCGGCTCGCTCACCGGCGAGCCCGTCACGATCAACACGAAAGGCTTCTTCGAGCTTCTGGCCCCCACCGTGAAAGGGCCTACCGAACTCACCTTTACCACCCTCAGCCAGGTCTTCCGCGTACTCGAGGACGACGGCGTCGGCAACACGCTCGCCCAGCCGCAGATCACCGTCACCAGCGGCGTCGAGGGCAACATCCAGATCGGCTCCGACATCCCCATCCAGACGCGCGACTTCGCGGGCAACACCATCACGCAGTTCGTGCAGACGGGCACCA
>CBDUBO010000306.1:0-3956 GCA_965365405.1 uncultured Rhodothermales bacterium
GGCGCGGTGATCGAGTGCAACGCGGCGGCCTGCGGCGGGGGCTTCGTGCCCCTGCATCGTCATGTGCCCTGGCGCGCACAGGTGCCCGACGAGCGGCGCGGCCCCCGTCCCCGCCAGCACGAGGGCCAGCAGGAGAACTGTGGTGCGGTATGTGCGCGAGCGCGGCCTCATGTGGAGGCGCGAACGGAAGCCCGGTGGTCTTGATCCGCACGGGGCGCAGGTGCCGGGGGTGCCTGCACACGAAACGGGGAATCCCCCACACCCGTGCCCGCCTACTGCACGCGCACGACCGGCACCGACCGGCGACCGGCGGGCGTGATCACGGAGACGAGGTAGGTGCCGCTGGCGAGCGCCGCGCCGCCTTCGTCGGTGCCGTCCCAGCGCAGCGTGTGCTCGGTGGCCATGCCGACGGCGTCCGAGGTGAGCACGCGCACGCGGCGGCCCAGCACGTCGTACACCTCGGCCCGCACGCTTTCGGCAGCGGCAGCCTGGCGCAGCCTGACGCGCAGCGTGAGCGCGTCGCGGAACGGGTTCGGATACGCCGTTACCTGCACTTCTCCCGGAAGCTCGCTCTCCTCTACATCGGTGGGCATGTTGCCCGACTCGTCGTAGCACGTCGCGCACACCTCGCCGCCCTGGCCGGGTTCGAGGGCGAGAAACGCCGTGTAGCGCGAGAGCACACGCTGCTCCAGGCTGAGCCGTACGATCTGTGCCATCAGGGCCTTGTCACCCGCCGTCTCGGCCTCCGCTTCGAGGGTGCGGATCTGCTGGGTGTGCCAGTAGGTGCGCAGCGTGCTGTCCGCCCCCACGACGCGCTCCGGCCCCAGCGTCAGGTCGCGGCTGAAGCCCTCCGTACCCACCAGCCCGGAGGCGCGCACGCGGAAGGGCGGCGTGCCCCGAAACCGCCCGATCTGGTAGATCGGCTCGCTCGCGTACACGCGCGCCGCGGCGTCGAAGGAGCTGCGGCGTCCGTAGGTGTAGCCGCCCTGCGCCTCGACGTACAGGTCGAACGCGTCCACGGCCTGGCCGGCGGACTTGAGGGCGCTGCCGAGCGCCGGCCCGAAGGTGGACGCCTCGCGCGCGAGGGCCAGCGAACCCGCGCTGATCTGCGAGAGGTTGAGGTAGAGGTACTCGTTGTTGGAATACCACCGTCCGCCCGCGTTGTAGGAGCGCGTGTACTGCCGCGCCACGTCCACGACGTGGATGGGCGGCAGGGGCTTGTGGTCGCGCCGCAGCTCAGCGATGATGCTGTTGGCAGAGGCCGCGTCGCCGTGCGAAGTGGCGCTGCTGACGACGAGAACGGCCCCGGCTCCGATTTCCTCCATGAAATCGAGGCCGGCGTCGAGCAGGGTGGGCAGCGAACTGTACGACGCCGGAGGCCGCGCCGCGACCCCATCCAGCACCGCCGTCACGTTGGCGCTGCTGGCCGCCATCCAGCCCGTCGTAAACTTCTCGGGCTGCGTCCGCGACACCATGACGGCGAACGAGTCGCGGGGCGTCAACATCTGTGTAAGCGTGGAGCGCATCTGCCCGAGCACGTCCGTCATGGACATCGTCGCCGCGGACGCCTCGTGGTCGAGCAGCACCAGCACCTTGCGGCCCTGCCGCTGGAAAACGGCCTCCGGCATCAGCGCAAGCTGGTACCACCCTTCGCCGCCCTCGGTGTACTGGCTCATGAACAGGCCGTCCTGGAGCGGCACGGTGAAGCGCAGCGAAGGATTTGTCCACTGGTGCGGCGGCAGCGTGCCCAGTTCGTACGTGCCGCGCACGGTGTCGGTCACGGCCTCAAACGGGCGGGCGGACGGCGCGGTGAACGTGGGTTTCTGCCACAGCGCCGTCGGGTACGTCACCACCTGGAGCGCAGCGGGCTTGAAGCGGGCCGCCGCCAGCAGGTGGCCGGGCAGCGCCGCGCTGATGCCGTCCTCGCTCCAGTCCGCGGGCATCAGGTAGGACAGGCGCACCTTGCGCGTCTCGGTGCGGAGCATCGGGTAGATGCGCAGCTCGTAGCGCTTTGCGCTGCGCTTGAACAGGATGGACGGGTCCTGGCGGCGGCGCACGATGTTCTCGTAGATGTTGGAAGCCGTCCAGGCGTCCAGCAGGTCGGCCCGGATGATCTTGTCCCCGATCCACAGCCACGAGTCGATGAAAGCCGCCTCCTCGGGCAGGTCGAACAGGAACTCGACTTCGAGCGAGTCGGCGTTCTGAAACCCACTCGCCCCCTGCGCCGACACGGTCAGGTAGAGGTCGTACTGCAAGTAGAGCCCTTTCGGGCGCACCACGAGCGTGGCTTCTTCGATGCTGCCCTGCTGCCGGAACCACGACCGCTGCGGGTTGAGGACGTTGAGTTGGGCAAACTGCGCGGCCACGGACGGCACGACGAGGGCGGCCAGCACGAGGGCACGGGAGAGCGTTTTCAGGAACAGCATGGTAGCGTGCAGAACGGATGTCGTTTGATGATAAGCCCCTGGCCCCAGCGTGTCCAGGTTAAATCTCCGTGGCCCGGTGCAAGGACAACCCCGGCACGGCATCTGAATGCATGCAGCAGGGCGTCTCAGGAGGACGCAATGAATTGCGTCCCTACGGGCGGAGCGCGGGTGGCAGGGCGGATAGCCAGCCCACTTCGAGCACGCCCCACAGCCCGACGAGGATGGCCTCGGCAGCATCGTGCCGCAGCGACGTGGGGCGCGGCGCGCCGCTCCACGCAATCACGCGGCGGGCGAGCCCATCGGCGGCCTCTTTGGCCTGCTCGCCGCTGCGCCTTTCGCGCGGCAGCAGGAGGCTGGCCCGCCACTCGTGCGCCTGCACGATGCGCACCCGCGCCCCCGCTTTCTCAGCCACTTTCGTCCACAGCAGCGCCAGGTCTCCACCGCCTTCGAGAACAACGTGGGCCGGGCGGAAGCTGTGCAGCAACCCGCCAACGCCGCGCCGGAGTTGCGACCGGGTGCCGTAATGCTGCGACCGGTACAGGCGCAGCTTGCCGTCCGCGCCGTAGAGCGCCAGCCCCGTTCGCAAGCCCAGGTCCACGGCCAGCAGGGTATTCCTATCCAGCAAAGCGGCGGGGGGCAATGGTGTGGACTCGCTCATAGAAACAAAAAAAGCCCCTCGCCGCACCGGGCAGCAAGGGGCTTTTCTATGTGGAAAGACGCGGCTGTCGTTTAGAAAATCCAGACGAGCAGCAGAATCACGAGGACGAGCAGGAAAATGCTACGCATGGTGGTAATCGGTTTTGCTTGGTTGCAGAGGTTGACACGCGCCGCCCCCTGCCAGGATCGCTCGGTTTCGGTAACGTCGCCTCCAATTCGCCACGGGGGTGTAACGGATGCTGGGATGGGGCCGCGCTCAGTCTGGCAGCACGTCCAAGTCGGCCTCGGCAAACAGGACGGGGCCGTTGAAGCGTCCTTCGCGCGGGCCGTTCTCCAGCTTGAGCACGCCGCGCGGACACACGGTGGCGCAGATGCCGCAGCCCACGCACGAGGCCCTGATCACGTTCTGGCCGCGCTGCGCGTACCACTTCACGTCGATGCCCATCTCGCAGTAGGTGGAGCAGTTGCCGCACGAGATGCACTGTCCGCCGTTGGTGGTAATGCGGAAGCGCGAGAAAAACCGCTGCTGGAGGCCCAGAATGGCCGCCATCGGGCAGCCGTAGCGGCACCACACGCGGCTGCCCATGAGTGGGTAGAAGCCCACGCCCACGACGCCCGAAAACACGAGGCCGATGCCGAAGCCGTAAAAACTCGACAGCGTGCCCCCCACCCCGCCCAGCATCCCTGTGGCGCTGTGGAGCCACAGCAGAAGCGTCGTCAGAATGACGAGCGCGAGCACGCCGTGGACGCTCCACCGCTCGATTTTCCAGGCCCGCGTGGACTTGTCCGAGAGCTGCCGGTACGGATCGCCCAGCGTCTCGGCCAGCCCGCCACAGCCGCACACCCACGAGCAGTACCACCGCTTGCCGAAGA
>CBDUBO010000307.1:0-3954 GCA_965365405.1 uncultured Rhodothermales bacterium
ACATCTGGAGCGTCATGCCCGTGCACGCGCCCAGCCCCGCCACGACCAGGTCGTAGGGCGTCGGGCCGGCGTTTTCGCCGCCCACGCTGGCGGGCTCGTCGGCCACGAAGCGGTGGCCACTGGCGACGACCTCGGTGCGGAAGCCCTCGCTGGATGTGCGCGTGACGACGAAGCCGGGCGCTTCGGTGAGGTCGGTGTGGGGCACGGCGGACGGCGCGGGCGCGTCAGATACGCCGACGTACTTGTCCGCCCACGCGGCCAGCAGGCGGCCTGCGTAGCGCGCGTCGCTTTCGTCGGAGAGCAGGTGGTCGGCCTGATCGAGCGAGACGAAGCTTTTGGGGTGCCGCGCGGCCTCGAAAATCAGGCGTGCGTTCTCGACGGAAACGGTCTGATCCACGGGCGAGTGGAGCACGAGCAGGGCGCGATCCAGCCGCGCAAGGTGCTCGCGGGCCTGCGCTTCCTCCAGGCTGTCCAAAAACGCCTGCCCGATGCGAAACGGGCGTCCCTGGAGCGTGACCGTCGCCTCGCCCGATTGGCGGATTTCGTCGAGGCTTTCGGCCAGCAGGTGCTGCACGTGCGCCGGGTCGAACGGCGCGCCGATGGTAGCGATGGCCCTGGCGGTGGGAATGCGGTGGGCGGCGCACAGGACGGCCGCGCCGCCGAACGAGTGGCCCACGAGGAGGGCCGGCGCCTGGTGCTCGCGGGCCAGAAACTCGGCGGCGGCCACCAGGTCGTCCACATTGGAGGTGAACGTGGTGTCGGCAAAGTCGCCTTCGCTCTCACCGAGCCCGGTGAAGTCGAAGCGTAAGACGGCGATGCCCTCGCCCACGAGTGCCCGGCTGATGTGCGAGACGGCGCGCAGGTTTTTGGTGCACGTGAAGCAGTGCGCGAAAAGCGCGAACGCGCGCGGCGAGCCGTCGGGCGGCAGGTCGAGGCGGGCGGCGAGCCTTTCGCCTTGCGCGTTCTCGAAGAAAAGGGGCATGGCGGGATCGGGTTGGGTGGGGCAGCATACGGCGTCCGCCTCCAGCGGGCATCACAGCGCCATCACCCCTCCGGCTCGCCCTGCACACGCGCATCCATCGCCTCAACCTTGACGACGAGTTCTCGCTTGTAGGCGATCAGCGTTTCGCGCAGCGCCTCGTCTGCCGTCGCCAGAATCTGCGCGGCCAGCAGGGCGGCGTTGCGCGCCCCACCGATGGCGAGCGTCGCCACGGGCACGCCCGCCGGCATCTGCACGATGGACAAGAGCGAGTCGAGTCCGTTGAGGTGGCGCGAGGGCACGGGCACGCCCAGCACAGGCAGCGGCGTTACCGACGCAATCATGCCCGGCAGGTGCGCCGCCCCGCCCGCGCCGGCGATGACGACGCGCAGCCCGCGCGTGTGCGCCGTTTCGGCCCAGTCGAGCATGGCGCGCGGCGTGCGGTGCGCCGAGAGCACCCGCATTTCGTAAGCGATGCCGAACGCATCGAGCTGATCGGCGGCGGCCTGCATCGTCGGCAGGTCAGATTCGCTGCCCATCGCAATGCCGACGAGGGGGGAGGGGGACATGAGCTTGGAGCTTGGAAATGGAGGGTGGAGGGGCAAAGGAGATACCAGGCGCCCACCTCATTTACAGCCGCAGCAGCGCCGCTGCTTTCTCGGCCTGATCGCGGGCTTTTTCGGGTGTGTCCGCCGTTACGGTGACGTGGCCCATCTTGCGGCGCGGGCTCACCGAGCGTTTGCCGTAAAGGTGGACGGAAGCGCCGGGCACGGCGAGGGCTTCGCTGAGGCCCGCGCCCTGCACCGTTCCGCTGCGTAGCCCCAGCACGTTCACCATAGACGCCGCCGGCACGCGCAGCGACGGGTCGCCGAGGGGCAGGCCCAGCACGGCGCGGGCGTGGTTCTCGAACTGCGACGTGTGGCACGCCTCGATGGTGACGTGGCCCGTGTTGTGCGGGCGCGGGGCCAGCTCGTTGACGAGCACCCGCCCGTCGCGCGTCAGAAACAGCTCGACGGCGGTGATGCCGACGCCCGCAAAGGCTTCGACGGCGGCGCGGCCTACGCGCTCGGCCTCGCGCGCCACCTCTGGTGCAAAGCCGCCCGGCACCACGACAGCGTGGCAGCGGCTGTCGCGCTGCTCCGTCCAGAAAACAGGGTACACCACGGATTGCCCCAGCGGCGTGCGCGCCACGAGGACGGACAGTTCGGCCTCGAAGTCCACCCACGCCTCGGCCACGAGGCCGTCGTCCTGCGCCAGCTTTTCCCAGCCCACGTCCAGGTCTGAGGGCGTGCGGCAGGCGTGGTTGCCGT
This sequence comes from uncultured Rhodothermales bacterium, assembly GCA_965365405.1. Classification (GTDB taxonomy): domain Bacteria; phylum Bacteroidota; class Rhodothermia; order Rhodothermales; family BA12; genus CBDUCD01. The sequence goes on from CBDUBO010000307.1 coordinate 2,290, forward strand.
AGCCGTCGTAGGAGCCGCGCCGCTTTTTGAGCATGAGCGGCAGGCCGAGCGCGAGTGCGGCGCGGCTCAGTTCGTCGCGCGAGCGGCACACGCGGTAGTCCGGCGCGGGCAGGCCGGCTCGGAAGATCGTCTCCTTCTGCACGGCTTTGTCGCGGATAGCCCTGAGCGTGTCCGGAGACGGCCACAGCCCGACGCCAGCGGGCAGCACGTCGGCAAGCACGTCGGCAGGGGCCCACTCGCTCTCGACGGTGATGGCGGTGCAGCCCTGCGCCCACGCGCGGAGCACTTTGGGGCTTTTCCAGTCGGCCACCGTCACGTCGGCGAAGTCCGCGACGGAGCCCGTCATTTCAGGGACGAGAAAGCGCGCGCCGAGCCCCATGCGGATGGTCGCGAGGGCCGTCATGCGGCCCAGCTGTCCGCCGCCGAGGATGCCGAGGGTGGGAAGGGTGGGCAAGGTTGGATGGAAATGAGGAGCGTGATGTGTTCGCGTCAGGGCGCTGTGGCAGTAGGGGCGTACCGCGGTACGCCCCTACCGCGATGCGTTCAGGCATTGACGTCACCCTTCGCCCTGGAGGTTGCCCATCAGGCCGTCGAGCTGGGCTTCGCTGGAGACGAGCACCTGGCGCGCTTTCGAGCCCTCGAACGGCCCCACGATACCCGCTTCTTCGAGCTGATCCACGATGCGGGCGGCGCGCGTGTAGCCGATGGAGAGCTTGCGCTGCAACAGCGACACCGACCCCTGCTGGCTCCGCACGACGATGCGCGCCGCTTCTTCGAAAAACTCGTCCGTGTCGTCCATCGATCCGCCCGGCAGGTCGGGGTCAGATTCCTCCTCCCACGAGGGCAGCCGGTACGGCCCCGCGCCGGGCTGCGCGCCGATAAACGCCGTCAGCGCCTCGACCTCCTCGATGGACACGTACGGCCCCTGCAAACGCACCATGCGCGAGCCGTTCATGTAGAGCAGGTCGCCATTGCCCACCAACTGCTCGGCCCCGCCGCCGTCGAGAATCGTGCGCGAGTCGATTTTGGAGGCTACCTGGTAGGCCATCCGCGAGGGGAAGTTGGCCTTGATGAGGCCCGTGATCACGTCCACACTCGGGCGCTGTGTGGCCAGCACGAGGTGGATGCCCACGGCGCGCGCCATCTGCGCCAGGCGCGCAATAGGCCCCTCGATCTCCTTGCCCGCCGTCATCATCAGGTCGGCCAGCTCGTCCACCACGACGACGATGTAGGGCAGGTGTCGGTGGCCGTCGTCTGCCGAGAGCACGCCCTCTGCCACGCGGCGGTTGTAATCCTTAATGCCGCGCACGGCAGCTTTCGAGAGCAGGTCGTAGCGCGCCTCCATCTCCTTCTCGCAACTCTTGAGCACACCGAGCGCGAGGTTGAAGTCGGTCACGATGGGGTCGCCCGCACCCTCCGGCAGCGCGATGAAATGGTCGAGCAGGTCGCGGTAGGGGGTCAGCTCGATCTTTTTGGGGTCGATGAGGACGAATTTGAGGTTGGCTGGGTGGCACTTGTACAACAGCCCCGCGATCAGTGTGTTGAGCCCGACCGACTTGCCCGACCCCGTGGCCCCCGCAATGAGCAGGTGGGGCATTTTGGTGAGGTCTTCCAGGTACACCTCGCCCTCGATGCTCTTGCCGATGGGGACGGGAAGCTCCATGC
>CBDUBO010000308.1:0-3948 GCA_965365405.1 uncultured Rhodothermales bacterium
GTGTGGTGCACTTCCGGGACGTGCCGGATGTAGGCCACGATGGCGGCGAGGTCGGCGTCGCTGAGCCGGGCGAACTCGTGAGACGGCATGACGAGGTAGCCCGTGCCGTCGGGGCGGACGCCGTGGCGGACGGCGCGGTCCCAGTCGGCCATCGCGAACGACCGGGTGTTGCCGCCTGCCGTCAGGTTAGGGGTCACCACGCGCCCCAGCATGGGATCGTCGATCAGCACCCTGCCGCCCAGGTCTTTGCCGTGGCAGTCGTTGCAGGCGCGGATCGTGGCCAGCCGCTCGCCAGCAGCGACGAGCGCGGAGTCGGAGGCAAAGGCGGCATGGACGAGAGCCGACGCGGGCACGTCGAACTGCCGGGCCATCCGGCGCTCGCTCACGCCGTAGGAAACGGCAAAGACGACAGCCAGCAGGGCCACGATGCCGAGCGCGATGCGTCCGGCCCAGCGCAATACGCGCCGGGTGCGGGAGGGACGGGAAGCAGGCGTGTTCATGGAAAAAGCGTGGGAAAGAAGGGTAGCGTGGTAAAGACGAATGGCGTGTGCCTCGCCGGGCTCAGGCGTCGAAGTGCCCGGTGGTGCCGCTCGGCGCGGCGACGACGAGCAGCCGGCCCGGCGCTGCGCCGACGTTGCGGAACGTGTGGAGCGTGCCAGCGGGGATGAAGGCCGTGCCGCCCGCCCGGCGGAGCGCGAAAGCGCCGTCCACGAAAAACTCGAACGTCCCTTCGAGTACGTAATACGTCTCGCTCGCGTGCGGGTGGACGTGCAGGGGCGGCCCTGCTTTCGGCGCGACCGTGAGGGTGAACAGGCTCGACGCGTCCTCCGGCCCGGCGGCTGCCGGGTCAACGGAGAAGAGGCCGGGGCCGACTCCCCAGGTGCGCGCGGCGCGCGCGGGAGCGGATGGGGTAGAAGCGTGGCTTTTCATGGGTACGCGAGATTGAGACGAAGAGGGCGGCGCGGGCCGTGCCGTTCAGCCGGCCTGGCGGTAGGTCAGTCCGCCCAGCTCGATGCGGTACTCGTCGCGCTTGCCGTCGTAGACAATGCTGTAGCGTGTGGGGTAGTAGCCCGCTTTGGCGAAAGCCTGCGGTTGCGCCAGGGACTCGTCGTGCCGCTTTGCACCGGCGGGCATCGCCTGGAGAAAGGTGCGCGTGATCATGGGCTCGGCAAAGACGATCTGGCCGTCGTAGCTGCCCCAGATGAACACCTCGCTAAAGGTCGGGCCACCCGGCGCGTACGTGGCATCGGTGGCATCCACGAGGTGTGCACCCATCATGGGGACGGGCTGCGTGCCGGGGGGCGCGAAAAAGCCCTGCGGGACGTACTTCGCCGCCGGCATGGCCGTGCCTTTCTGGCCGAAGAGCGGGTCGGCAGGCGTCCACTGCGTGCGCGTGGCCTCGGGCACCAGGTAAAAGTGCACGTCGAAGTGGGGAAGCGTGAAGAGGCCGTCCGGCTCGTGGCCCTGCGGGTTCCAGTCGAGCGAGACGTGGTCGAAGGTCAGGCCGGCGGCTTTGGCCTCGGCGGAGAGGGCGAGCGTCTTCATCAGGTCGTGGCTGTGGCCCGACGTGCCGTTCGGGAGGCCGTCGAGCGCGTCGGCACTCAGCGCGACGCCCATGGCGGCAGGCTTGCCTGCGGCGTCGAGGGCGACGTAGGTGCGGGCGGTGCCGCTGCCCACCACGACGGAGGGTCCGAAAAGCGTTCTGGCGTCGTCGCTGTCGCTGTCGCAGCCGGCGAGCGGCAGCGCAGTGACGGCAATCAGCAGCAGGGTATAAAGACGGTGCGGGTGCATGGCAGTAAAGAGGTTTTGGAGATGCGTCCAGAAGCCCCGGTGGGGACGGTGCCAACATTACCCCGCTGCCGGAAGGGTGGACATGGGCCAGTTGGCCCAATTCGCGGCGGGCGAAAATGGGCCGTTGCGCCTATGCGCAGGCAGGCCCGCGCGGCGGATCATGGCCTCCGTCGGGACGCATACCCATTGATTTCCTGCCGCGCCCCGCTGCCTGTTTCTCAACCTCTTGCCTGCCATGAACCCCCAGCACCCCTTCCGCCCTGCCGGAATCCTGCTGCTCCTGGCCCTGCTGACGGCCCTGCCGGGCGCGGCCCAGCACGCGGCCTCCAGCGATCCTCTCTACCAGAACCTGCGCCCCCTCGCCTCCGCGCTCAACGCCGACGGCACCCTCGACGCCCGCGCCCACACCGGCGCGCTCGACGCGAAAGGCTACCGCATGACGACCACGGCAACCGGCGCGCCGCGCTTCGTGCCAGAGGCCGCAGCCGGCAGCGCCGACGGCTACTGGGACGACCGTTTCGGGATGCCGGGCATCTCCTTCGCCGATGTCAACGCGCTGCTGGCGCGCGATGGCAGCCTCTATGCCGCCGGGTGGATCACGGACGCGGGCGGCCTGTCCGTCACCAACATCGCCCGCTGGGATGGGCGCCGCTGGCACCCGCTGGGCGAAGGCGTCGAGGGGACGGTTTACGCGCTCGCGTGGTACGACGGACAGCTCTACGTGGCCGGGCGCATCGACAAGGCCGGGGGCGTACTCGCCAATGGCATCGCCCGCTGGGACGGAACGGCGTGGAGCGGCGTCGGCGATGGCATGATCGGCGAGTTTGGCGAGCCGATCGTTTATGCCCTCGCCGTTTACAAAGGCGCACTTTACGCCGGTGGCCAGTTCAAAGAGGCCGGCGGGGTGGCCGTACACGGCTTGGCCCGCTGGGACGGGACGGCGTGGGCGGGCGTCGGCGACGTGATGAACGGCCCGTACGGCAGCGCGGGCGAGGTCTTCGCGCTTGCCGCGGACGAAACGGCCCTCTATGCCGGGGGCAATTTCGACAGCATCGGCGGCGTGGAGGCTGCTTCCGTGGCGGCGTGGAACGGCACGGCGTGGGCCGCCCTCGGCGGCGGCGCGCTCGAAGACGACCTCGTGCCGCACGTCAAGGCGCTCGCGCTCCAGGGCAACCAACTCTACGTTGGCGGCGGATTCGACCGGGCGGCGGGCAAAACCGTGCGCAACATCGCCGTGTGGAACCGCGCCACGGCCACATGGTCGGGGCTGGGGCAGGGGATGCGCGGCCAGTTCGGCGACGGCGAGGTGCGGGCGCTGCTGCCCCTCGGCGGCGAACTCTACGCGGCAGGAGACTTCGCCTTCGCGGGAGGTATCGCGGCCAAACACGTGGCCCGCTGGAACGGCACGGCCTGGTCGGCGCTGACGCAGGAGGGCGACAAAGGCGTCGATTTTGCCGCCTCCGCCCTGGCCCCCGGTCCCAACGGCTCCGTCTTCGTGGCCGGCTCGTTCGAGCACGCGGGCCTGCTCGACGTGAACCGCATCGCGCGCTGGGAAGGGGGCGCGTTTCACACGCTGGGCGAAGGCGTCCACGGCGGCCAGACCACCTCCGGCACCCTCTACGGCGTCGCCACGAGTGCGGACGGCAAGGTGTACGTGGCCGGCCAGTTCCGCTACGCCGGCAGCGCCGTCGCCGAGAACGTGGCGATGTGGGACGGCCAGCAGTGGCACGCCCTCGGCAGTGGCGCCGACGGCATCGTCTATTGCATCGCCACGCGTGGAAACGACGTGTTCATCGGCGGGCGCTTCACGAGCGTTGGTGGCGTGGCGGCTCGCTACATCGCCCGCTGGGATGGGCAGCAGTGGCACGCGCTGGGCAGCGGCACCAACGGCTACGTGTGGGACATCGCCACGGACGCGCAGTGGGTGTATGCCGTGGGCGACTTCACGGCGGCCGGCGGTGTGGCGGCCGAGGACATGGCTCGCTGGGACGGCAACACGTGGTCGAAACTGGGCCAGGGCATCCAGTTCAACCCCAACGGCACCGTGTATTCCATCCTCCTCGACGGCGACCACGTCTGGGTCGGCGGCGACTTTCTCTCGGTCAAAGTCGGAGGGGGCTACGCCACCGTGAACTCGCTGCTGACGTGGAAGCAGTC
>CBDUBO010000309.1:0-3945 GCA_965365405.1 uncultured Rhodothermales bacterium
ACCATCATCGTGCCCACCACGGGCCACGACATCGTGGGCGCGTGGTAGCCGTAGTCCATCAGGCGCTTGGCTACGTCCACCTCGCCCAGGCTGGTATTCGCCTTGAAGGGCCGCAGGTCGAGAATGAACTCGTGCGCCACACGCCCCTGCCGGCCCCGGAAAAGCACGTCGTAGTCGCCCTTGAGGCGCTCGGCCATGTAGTTGGCGTTGAGGATGGCGAGCTTGGAGGCCGTCGTGAGGCCCTCCGCGCCCATCATGGCGATGTACGCCCACGAGATGAGCAGAATGGAGGCGCTGCCAAAAGGCGCGGCGGCAATGGGCCCGATGGCCTGTTCACCCCCTGTTTCGACAACGGGATGGCCCGGCAGGAACGGCGCGAGGTGGGCGGCTACGCCGATGGGCCCCATGCCCGGCCCGCCACCGCCATGCGGAATGGCAAACGTCTTGTGCAGGTTGAGGTGGCACACGTCGGCCCCGAAGTCGCCGGGGCGGCACAGGCCCACCTGCGCGTTCATATTCGCGCCGTCCATGTACACCTGCCCGCCGTGCTGGTGCACGACTTCGCAGATGTCGCGGATACCGTCCTCGAAAACGCCGAACGTGGAGGGGTACGTCACCATGAGCGCGGCCAACCGGCCGGCGTGCTGTGTGGCCTTGGCCTCCAGGTCGTCCCGGTCCACCTCGCCCGCTGCGGTCGTCTTGACGGGCACGACCTCCATGCCGGCCATGACAGCGGAGGCCGGGTTGGTGCCGTGCGCGCTCGACGGGATGAGGCATACCGTGCGGTGCCCTTCGCCCCGGCTTTCGTGATAGGCGCGGATGGTCATCAGGCCCGCGTACTCGCCCGATGCGCCGCTGTTGGGCTGCAACGAAACGGCGGCAAAGCCGGTGATCTCGGCCAGCCAGGAAGCCAGCTCGTCCGTCATCTCGCGGTAGCCCTGCGCTTGCTCCGGGGGCGCGAACGGGTGGAGATTGGAGAAGCCCACCATCGAGACGGGCATGAGCTCGGCGGCAGCGTTGAGCTTCATCGTGCACGAGCCGAGCGGGATCATGCTCGTCGTGAGCGAGAGGTCTTTGGCTTCGAGCGCGTGCAGGTAGCGCAAGAGCTCGGTTTCGCTGTGGTGCGTGTTGAAGACGGGGTGCGTGAGGAAATCCGCGGTGCGAGCGAGCGGGCCGCTGTAGTCGCCCTCCACAGCCACGTCCTCGGCGTCGAAGTCCACCTCCGTCTCGCGCTCGAAGATGGCGAAAAGCGTGTCCACATCGTCAGGGGTTGCCGTCTCGTCAAGCGCGATGCCGACGGTGCCGTCCTCGAAAGGGCGAAGGTTGACGCCGTTGGCGTCGCACGCTTCCTGGATCTCTTCGATCGTCAGCCCTGCGGGCACGACGCGCAGCGTGTCGAAAAAGGCGTCGTGGCGGACGGTGTGGCCGAGCTTTCGGAGGCCCGCCGCGAGGGTGCGTGTAAGCGTGTGGACGTACAGGGCGATGCCCTTCAACCCTTCGGGGCCGTGGTACACGGCGTAGGCCGCCGCCATGACGGCCAGGAGCACTTGCGCCGTGCAGATGTTGGAGGTGGCCTTGTCGCGCCGGATGTGCTGCTCGCGCGTTTGCAGCGCCATGCGCAGCGCCGGGTTGCCGTCGCGGTCAACGGTCATGCCGATGATGCGGCCCGGCACCTGCCGCTTGAAAGCGTCGCGCGTGGCGAAAAAGGCGGCGTGGGGGCCGCCGTAGCCCAGGGGCACGCCGAAGCGCTGGCTGTTGCCCACGGCCACGTCTGCCCCCCACGCGCCGGGCGCTTCGAGCAGGCACAGGCTCAAAAGGTCGCACGCGGCCACGACGTATGCGCCGGCGGCGTGTACCTGCTCGGCAAAGGCGCGGTAGTCCACCACCTCACCGTCGGTGGCCGGGTACTGCACGAGCGCGCCGAAAAACGTCTCGTCCATCGCCACACTTTCGTGGTTGCCCACCACCACCTCGACGCCCATCGGAACGGCGCGCGTCTCGACCACGGCAACCGTCTGCGGGTGGCAGCGCTCGGAGACGAAGAACCTGGCGCGGTCGCCTTTTTTGGCGTGCCGGGCCAGCATCATCATGGCTTCCGCCGCCGCCGTGCCCTCGTCCAGTAGGCTCGCGTTGGCGATCTCCAGGCCCGTCAGGTCGCTCACCATCGTCTGGTAGTTGAGCAGCATCTCCAGCCGCCCCTGCGCGATCTCGGCCTGGTAGGGCGTGTACTGCGTGTACCAGTTGGGATTTTCCAGGATGTGCCGCTGGATGGGTGGCGGCGTGCGCGTGCCGCTGTAGCCCATGCCGATAAAGGAGCGGCGCACGTCGTTTTTGTCCGCCAGATCGCGGGCGCGCTCGAGCAGCGCGGCTTCCGACAGCGGCGCGGGCAGCGCGAGCGGGCGGCTGGCGCGGATGCCCGCCGGGACGGTCTGCGCGACGAGTGCGTCGAGGCTTTCGACACCCAGCACCGCCAGCATCTCCGCGATGTCGGCTTCGGAGGGTCCGTTGTGGCGCTGCGAAAAACGATCGGGGTGCTGAAGGGACATGGTGTAGAGGGCGATAACAGCGAAGGGCAGGCCGGGTGAAAAGGCGTCCGTGGCGCGGCCGGGGCTTGCACGCAGCCTGAAGGCCTGTCCAGAATAAGCAGAGCCCGGAAGGGGTTTCGGCGGGCCGAATGAAGATTCGTTTGCCGGGAGCGGCCTGGCCGGCCGCCTTGCGTTGCCGCCCTGTAGCCGCTAATCTTGCGCCCCTTGCCGTACCCGTTGCCATGTCCGTTCCGCACGAAGTGACACGCCTCCTCGATGCCTACGGGCAGGGCGACCGGGAGGCCATGCAGCGCCTGCTGCCTTACGTGTACGACGAACTCAGGGCCATCGCGCAGCGCCACCTGCGCCGCGAGCGCGGCGACCACACGCTCAACCCGACGGCGCTCGTACACGAGGTGTATTTCCGGCTGGTGGACCAGACGCGGAAAGGGTGGAACGACCGGGTGCACTTCTATGCCGTCGCGGCCACGGCCATGCGGCGCATCCTGGTGGACTACGCGCGGGCCCGCCGGGCCGAAAAGCGCGGTGGCGGCGTCGCCCCCATCCCGCTCGAACAGGCCGGCGAGCTGTCCGCCGCGCGTGCCGACGAACTCGTCCTGCTCGACGATGCCCTCGAACGCCTGGCCCACTTCGACGCCCGGCAGGCACGCGTGGTCGAATGCCGGTACTTCGCCGGGCTCACCATCGAGGAAACCGCCGAGGCGCTCGGCGTCTCGCCCACGACGGTCAAGCACGACTGGGCGCTGGCAAAGGCCTGGCTCTACCGCGACATGAAACGGGAGATAGGCTGACCGTTCGGATCGGCTTCTGCGCGTTATGAGAAGGTGGTCATTGAAGGTTGCGGCGGGCGATGAATGACCATGGACGAATGACGCATGACCAGTAACCAACCTCAAACCTCAAATCTCCAACGTCCCCTCATGTCCGACCCTGCTGCCCGCTGGGAGCGCCTGCGCAGTCTGTTCGCCGAGGCGATGGAGCGGCCCGCCGCCGAGCGCGCCGCCTTTGTCCGCGCGGCGTGCGCCGACGACCCGGCGTTGTGCAGCGAACTCGATGCGCTTGTCGCCTGCGCCGAACCGGCGGATGCGTTTTTCGAAACGTCGGGGGGCGTAGCTGAGGCGGTGCGCGGGCTGCTGGAGCCGGACGCGGGCGCACCCGAAGCCGAGGCGGGCACGCGCATCGGGCCGTACCGGACGGTGGGCCTGCTGGGGCGCGGCGGCATGGGATCGGTGTTTCTGGCCGTCCGCGCCGACGGCGCGTTCGAGAAGCGCGTCGCCCTCAAGCAGATCCGGCGCGGGCTCGACACCGACGACGTGCTGCGCCGCTTTCAGCACGAACGCCACGTGCTGGCGCGGCTCGAACACCCGGGCATCGCGCGCCTGCTCGACGGCGGCACGAC
>CBDUBO010000310.1:0-3915 GCA_965365405.1 uncultured Rhodothermales bacterium
GCCGAGCACAAGACGTACCAGGAGTTCATGCCGTACACCGACCGCATGGACTACCTCGCGCCCTATTCGAACAACGTCGCGTGGTGCTTGGCCGTCGAGAAGCTGGCGGCCGTTGAGGTGCCCGAGCGCGCCCAGTGGATCCGCACGATGATGTGCGAGCTGGCCCGCGTTTCCAGTCACATGCTCTGGATGGGCGTGGGCCTGATGGACGCGGGCGCGGTGTCGGTTTTCCTGTGGGCTTTCCAGGGCCGGGAAGACCTCTACAACATTTTCGACGAGGTGGCCGGGGCGCGCTTTACCGTGTCGCACAGCCGCATCGGCGGCATCGCCAGCGACCTCACGCCGGCCGCCTTTGCCCGCATCCGCGACTTCGTGGATCGCTACCCGGACATTATCCGGGGCTGGATGAAGCTGCTCAACCGCAACCGCATCTGGATGGATCGCAACGTGGGCGTCGCGCCGCTCACCGCCGACGAGGCCATCGCGATGGGCATGCGCGGGCCCAACCTCAGGGGCAGCGGCATCGCCCACGATATCCGCACCTTCGAGCCGTACCTCAAATACGAAGAGGTGGACTTCAACATCCCCATCCGCACCGAGGGCGACTCGTACGCGCGCTACCTCATCCGCATGGAAGAGATGCTGGAGTCGCTCAAAATCGTCCGGCAGTGCCTGGAAAAGATGCCCCAGGGGGCTATCCGCGCCGACGACGCCAAAAAGGCGTATCCGTCCAAGGACGAGGTGTATTACTCGATGGAAGGCATGATCCACGACTTCATGTACACCTCGACAGGCATCGCGCCGCCCAAGGGTGCGCACGCCTATCACGCCATCGAAAGCCCCAAGGGCGAGTTGGGCTTTTACCTCATTTCCGACGGCACGGGCAGCCCGTGGCGCTGCCGCATCAACGTGCCCTCGTACGCCAACCTCCAGGGCCTGGAGCACATGATGGAGGGCCTCTTCATGGGCGACATGGTGATCGCCATTGGTACCATCGACCCGGTACTGGGAGAATCCGATAAGTGACGAACGCCGAGTGACGAGTGTCAGATGAAAAGACACCTCTCACTCGACATTCGACATTCGACACTCGACACTTTCCACATGTCCAACATCAAGCAGGAAATTTCGCCCCTTCCGCCGCAGCACCCTGTGCCCGCCTTCACCCCTGAGCAGTTGGTGTGGACGGACGAGGAGCAGCGGCTCGTGGATCGGTTCAAGGCGCAGTACCCGACCGCCGAGGCCGCGGTGATGAAAACGCTGTGGCTGGCGCAGGAGAAGTTTGGCTGGCTCGCCCCCGAAGTCATCCAGTTCGTCGCCGATACGCTCGGCATCCCGTACGCACATACCTACGGCGTGGCGACGTTCTACACGCAGTACTTCAAGGAAGACAAGGGCAAGTACGTGCTCGACGTGTGCACGTGCTTTTCGTGCCAGGTATGCGGCGGCTACGACGTGCTCCACTACCTCGAAGAAAAGCTGGGCGTGCACGCGGGCGAGACGACCCCCGACGGCCTCTTCACCGTGCAGGAGGCCGAGTGCCTGGGCGCGTGCGGCTCGGCCCCGATGCTCCAGGTGACGAATGGCGAGTACGTTCACAACCTGACGCGCGAGAAGATCGACAAGCTCGTGGACGGCCTGCGCGCCGGTCAGATGCCCGTTTTCGAGAGCGTGACGCTGCCGCAGGATGAGGACGAGATGGACGGCAACCGCCGCACAGACGCGCCAGCCACGGAGCGCTACGTCGCCCCGCCCGTCGCCACCACTGTTGAATAATCGCGTGATGGAAAAGACCGCACTCAAACGCTCGGAAACCGTCCTGCCGGAGCGGCACTACGGCGCGCTCACGGCGCGGGAGGAACGCGTGCGGCACATTCTGATTCAGGAGCTGTCGTCCGTGAACGCCGTGCTGGAAGGCTTCGGCCACAAAGGACTTTCCTACGCCGAGAAGCAGCACATCGAAAAGCGGCTCGACGTGGACTACCTCGACCGCGAAATCGCCCAGATGAAGCGGGCGCTTCACGCTACCGCTCGGCTCAAGCCGTGGGCCATCGGGCTCGTCGCAGTCTGCGCGGCGCTGTTTGCGTGGCGCGTGGTGGCGGGCGACTGGTCTCAGTTTCTCACGCTGGCGATCTTGCCGTTCATTACGATCAACCTGGTCGTCGTGAACCGGAGCGTGCGCCGCCGCCTCTACATCTTCGAGGCGCTCCGGGCGCTCTCGGATGCTGATGAGATTGACGTGATTCTCGACAAGGCCACACGCGACGCTGACCGGCTCATCGAACAGATTGTCGCCCGCGAACTCGAAGCCGAAAAGCGCTTTGGCCCCTCTAACCGATGAACCAGGCTCTGCTCGATACCGCCCCTGCAGACACGGCACCGCGCCCCTTTCAGTGGACGCGCGAGCGCTATTTGCAGGCGTTCGAGGCCGGTGTGTTCGGGCCAGAGGCACGCGTCGAACTCCTTGACGGAGAAGTTGTCGAAATGAGCCCTCAACAAAGCCCGCACGCGACGGCGCTTTCCCTGACCCAGTACGCACTTGATGACGCTTTCGGGCAGAACTTCTACGTGCGTGTACAGCTACCCCTCAATCTCGGCAACGACAGTCAGCCTGAGCCTGACCTAGCCGTCGTCCAGGGGCAACCGCGCACCTACGCGAAGGCTCACCCGCAGACCGCCGAACTGGTCGTGGAAATCTCCGACAGTACGCTGCGCTTCGATCAGACGAAAAAGCTTGCCGTCTATGCCCAGGCCGGAATCGCCGAGTACTGGATCGTCAACCTGATCGAAAACACGGTGGAAGTCTACCGCGACCCACGCGGCACGGCGTATGGTTCGAAGGCCACCTACGCCCCCGGCGACGCGATCACGCCCCTTGCCGCGCCCGGCGCGTCTGTCGCCGTTTCCGACCTCTTGCCCTGAATCCTTTCTGTTTCCGATGGAAGCCTCCAAACCCTCGCAGACCAAAGCCGGCGACTGGCGCAACTACCAGCGCGTGCTGTTGCCCAACATCAAAGACCTGCACCTGCTCGACGTGTACCGCGAGAAGGACAACGGCTACACGGCGCTCAAGAGCATTCTCACAGGGGGCACCTGGGACCCGAAGAAAGTCACCGACGAAGTCAAGGCCTCCGGCCTGCGCGGGCGCGGTGGAGCGGGCTTCTCGACGGGCCTCAAGTGGAGCTTCATGCCACCCGTCAAGGAAGGGCAGCCGCGCTACCTCGCCTGCAACGGCGACGAGAGCGAGCCGGGCACGTTCAAAGACCGGCAGCTCATGGAGTACAACCCCCACGCCGTTTTCGAGGGAATGCTCATCGCGTGCTATGCGATGAGCCTGAACACGGGCTACCTCTACATCCGGGGCGAGTACGCCTCGTGGATCTCGCACATGGAGCGCGAGCTTGAAAAGGCGTATGCCGCCGGGCTCGTAGGCGAGAACATTTTGGGATCGGGCTTCTCGTGCGACCTCGTCATCCACAAGGGCGCGGGCGCGTACATCTGCGGCGAGGAATCGAGCCTGATGGAATCGCTCGAAGGCAAGCGCGCCTACCCGCGCATCAAGCCGCCTTTTCCTGCCCAGAAAGGCCTGTGGGGCAACCCGACGACCATCAACAACGTCGAGTCGCTCGCGTGCGTGCCGTACATCATCAACCGGGGCGCGCCCTGGTTTGCGGGCATCGGCGCGGAGAAGCACCCCGGCCCCGTCCTCTACGGCATTTCGGGCCACGTCAACCGCCCGGGCGTGTACGAGTATCCGACGGGGATGCTCATCACCGACCTGCTCGAACACGTAGCAAAGGGGATGCGCGGCGGCAAAAAGCTGAAGGCGCTCGTGCCCGGCGGCTCGTCCGTGCCCGTCTTGCGCGCCGACATGATCGAGGGCGTGACGATGGACGCCGAGAGCCTGCGCGATGC
>CBDUBO010000311.1:0-3907 GCA_965365405.1 uncultured Rhodothermales bacterium
GCCGACAAGCAGGCGTTTCTCGCCCTCATCGACGCGCACGCCGATTTCGAGCAGATGCCCCGCCCCACACCTGAAGCCCGCGAGCGCCTGCTCCGCGACGGCTTTGGCGACCACCGCCGCTATTCGGCCTTTCTGGCTTCGATGGAAGGACGGGATGTGGGCTACGCCATCACCTACGAAGGCTACTCGTCGTTTCTGGGGCGCCCCACGTTTTACCTCGAAGACATCTTCGTCTACCACGATGCGCGCGGCTGCGGCTTTGGAGGGGCCATGTTTCAGTACCTCGTCGAAGAAGCCCTCGACCGCGGCTGTGCCCGCATGGAATGGATGGTCATAGACTGGAACGACAACGCGATCAGCTTCTACGAGCGCCGGGGGGCCGTGCAGCTGAGCGACTGGCACTCCTACCGCCTGGAAGAGGCCGATATGCGCCGGCTCGTGGACGGCCAGCACCCGGTGCGCGCCGCCACGCCAGCGGTCGCAGGGGGCTGACAAACGCAAAAGGGCACGAAGGCTGAACCTCCGTGCCCCTGCGGGCGCGGCCTGGATCTGTCATGCCGTGCGCACGTCCTCGGTGACGAGTAGGGCGGCAGAAACCGCTGCCAGCAGCGTCGTTTCGCGCACGTCGGACGAAGGGCGCAGCCACACCCGGCCCCCTTCGGTTATGTCCACGGCCGCGAGCACGCTGCCGCTCTGGCCGAGCAGGTAGCCGGTCTGGTTACGCGAGGTAAGGCCCCGGATGGTCTGGTCGGTGCCGCGCACTTCGTATACGGCGTCGTCCTGCTGGAGCACGCCTGCCAGGCGGCTTTCGCCCATCGGCTGGAGCACGAGCGTCCAGGTGTCTGAGGCCTCTCCATGCGCGGTAAGCGTGCAGGCGATGAGGTCTTTCTGCGTATTGCCGTTCTGGTGGGCGTCCGTTGAGCACTCGGCGTCCCAGAGGTCCGACGTGCCCAGGCGGAGGGTGAAGCCGTAGCGCTCGGCACCGGCGCTGGAGACGAGGGCATCCTGGCTGCTACCGAGCGTACGCGGAGCCTCGGCCTGGATGCGCCAGAAGTTGTGCGCGGTATAGGCGCCCAGGCGGAGATAGGGATCGGAAGCGCTTGCAGCGCGCTCGACGGCAAGGGGTGCCTGCTCTTCGAACGTAGCCGGAATGGGCATCCGGGCGGACTGGCAGCCGGTAAAGGCGGCAAGGGCGAAGGCGGACGCGGCGAGCGTCCTGGAAAGGAAGCGTGTCATGGCGTTGGGCAGGGTATGAGCGAGAAACTGCGAAACGCCTCTCCGGAAAGGCTTAGGTGCACCCTACGGTGGCCTCTATGGCGTGTTACGTTCGGGGTGCTAAAAAAATAGCATCAAGCGATTATGTGGGGGTTCGATAGGGTTGCGCGCGGTGCTGCCCCCGCCAGTGGAGGGTAGTCCAGGGCTGACTTTTTCGGAGTGCGGCCTCCCGTGGTGCCGCCGTGCGCGCTGGTATCGTCGTGCTTGATTATGCGCTTTGCAGCCCCTAACACTTTTTTTCGCGGCCGTCGCACTTTCCCTGGACAGACCGCAAAAGAGCCGGGGTGGCAAGTCCACCCCGGCTCCCTGTCGCGATGCCTGGAACGTGTGCGCTGGGCTTTTCAGCCGGCCTGCACGGCGGGGCGCGGGCCCGCCTCGCGGATTTCCTCGGAGACGCTATCGGCGTACTTCTCGAAGTTGCGCGCGAACATCTCCTGGAGTTTGTGCGCCTGCGCGGCGTACGCCTCGCGGTCTTCCCACGTCTCGCTCGGCGTCAGGATTTCCGCAGGCACGCCGGGTACGGAGGTGGGCACGCGCAGCCCGAAGTACGGATCGGGGCGGGTTTCCGTCTCGTCCAGATCGCCGCGCAGGATGGCGTTGACGATGGCGCGGGTGTGGGCAAGCTTGAAGCGGCTGCCCGTGCCGTAGGGACCGCCCGTCCAACCCGTGTTGACGAGCCAGCACTTGGCGTCGTGCTCGCGGATGCGCTCGCCCAGCATCTGGGCGTACTCGGCGGGCGGGCGCACCATGAACGGCTCGCCGAAGCAGGCGCTGAAGGCTGCCTTGGGCTCTTTCACGCCGCGTTCGGTGCCTGCCACCTTGGCCGTGTAGCCGCTCAGGAAGTGGTACATCGCCTGCTCGGGCGTGAGCCGCGCCACGGGGGGCAGCACGCCGAAGGCGTCGGCCGTCAGGAAGATGACGTGCTGCGGGTGGCCTGCTTCGCCGCTCTCGGAGGCGTTGGGGATGTAATGGATGGGGTACGAGGCGCGCGTGTTCTCGGTGATGGACTCGTCGTCGAAGTCGGGTACGCCCTTTTCGTCGAGAACGACGTTTTCGAGGATCGTGCCGGCGCGGCGCGTCGTCTGGAAGATTTCCGGCTCGCCTTCGGGCGAGAGGCGGATCGTCTTGGCGTAGCAGCCGCCCTCGAAGTTGTACACGCCCCGGTCGCTCCATCCGTGCTCGTCGTCCCCAACGAGGGTGCGGGTTGCGTCCGCCGAGAGCGTCGTCTTGCCCGTGCCCGAAAGCCCGAAGAACACCGCCGTAACGCCGTCGCCAGTGTTGGCCGAGCAGTGCATCGGCATCACGCCCTTGTCGGGCAGGAGGTAGTTGAGCGCCGAGAAGACGGACTTCTTGATCTCGCCCGCGTAGCGCGTGCCGCCGATAATCACGAGGCGGCGCGACAGGTTGAGGATGATGAACGTGGAAGAGCGCGTGCCGTCCACGTCGGGGTCGGCCTTGAAGTCGCACAGGTCGAGCACGGTGAAGCCCGGCTGCTCGTGCTGCGGATTCTCCTCGCCCTGTTGGATGAACATGTTGTGGGCAAATGCGGAGTGCCACGCCTTTTCGGTGATCACGCGCACGCCGAGCCGGTACTGCGGGTCGGCCCCGGCGAAGGCGTCGAGCACGTACAGGTCGCGCCCTTCGGCGTACTGGCCCATCTTGGCCAGCAGGTTGCTGAATACTCTTTCGGAAACGCCCACGTTCACGTCTCCCCAGCCCACGGTGGCGCGCGTAGCGTCCTCCTCGACCACGAAGCGGTCTTTGGGCGAGCGGCCCGTGTGGGGCGCGGTCTCGCCCACGAACGCGCCGTGCGCGGTCAGTTTGCCCTCGCCGTTGGCCACGGCTTTCTTGAGCAGTTCGTCGGGCGAGAGGTTGTAATAGACGGATCCCGTTTGGTGCAGCCCCAGGCTTTCCAGGTGGCGGCGCACAGCGTCGGTCGGTTGCATATGAAAGGTCAGTCGGTGAAAAATGATGGCGTGGAAAAGCGCTTCCAGCGCCCAGAGCAAGGTACCGGAATCTCCGCGTGCGGGGCAACGCGCGCGTGCGAAGTAACGGTAAGATGCACGGGCCGAAAGGGGCCGTCTGCCTGGATCAGCCCACGCGGGATGGCTCAAAAACCATTCCTACGCCTTGCGCTGCACCGTGTAGGCGGTCAGGTCGAGTAGCGCACTGCGCGCTTCCGAGTCCGGGAAGGTGAGCAGAAGGGCACGGGCTTCTTCGGCCAGCGCCATCATGGCGCGGCGCGCATAGGTCAGCCCGCCGTGCGCCTCGACAAAAGCCGCCACGGCCTGCACGTCTTCTGGCGTCTTCTCGCGTTTGCGGACGAGTTTCAGGATGCGTTTCCGCTCCGCCGGCGGGCTTTCGCGCAGCGCGTGGATGAGCGGCAGCGTCATCTTCTTTTCTTGCAGGTCAATGCCCAGCGGCTTGCCCACGTCCTCGACGCCGAAGTCGAACAGGTCGTCCCGGATCTGGAAGGCGAGGCCGAGCTTTTCGCCAAATTGGCGGAAGCGCTCGACGGCGTCGGCATCGTCGGTGGCAGACTGTGCGCCGGCGCGGGTGCAGGCGGCAATGAGCGAAGCCGTCTTGTCGGAGATGATGCGGAAGTACGTTTCCTCGTCAATGTCGAGGTGGC
>CBDUBO010000312.1:0-3899 GCA_965365405.1 uncultured Rhodothermales bacterium
AAGACGAGCGTCAAGTTCATCGTGGCCGAGATTCTCAGGCAGCGCTTCAGCGTGCTCGCCACGCCGTCGTCCTACAACACGCCGATGGGCATCTGCCTCGTCGTCAACAACCAGCTTCAGCCCGAACACCAGGTGCTGGTGCTGGAAATGGGAATGCGGCACCGCGGCGACATCAAAGAGCTGTGCGAGATTGCCCGGCCGGACGTAGCCATCGTCACGAGCGTGGGCGTGGCGCACCTGGAAACGATGGGCTCCATCGAGGCCATTGCCGAAGAGAAGGGATCGCTGCTGAAACACATGAAGCCCGGTGGCACGGCCATCCTCAACGCCGACGACCCGCGTGTGACCACAATGGTGGGTGCTCAGGCCCACACGCTGCGCGTTTCGGTGGAGGGCAACACCGCCGACCTCGTGGCCAGCGATGTGCGCTACGGGCCAGAGGGCGCGACGTTTACCGTACGCACGGCAGAAGGAGAGGAAGCCGTTTTCAAGACAAAGCTGCTGGGCGCGCACAACGTACTCAACGTGCTGCTGGGTGCGGCGGTGGGCCTCCACTTCGGGCTGCGCCTGCGGCAGATCGCGCACGCCGTGGCGCGCGTCGAGCCCGTGGCGCACCGGCTGGCGCTGCGTCAGGAAAACGGCGTCAACGTCATCGACGACGCCTTCAACTCGAACCCCGTCGGGGCGCGCAATGCCGTCGAGATTCTGGGTCAGTTCACTGGGGGGCGCCGCGTCATCGTCACCCCCGGCATGGTAGAACTGGGCGAGCGCCACGAGGAGGAAAACCGGACGTTCGGCCGCCACATCGCCCGCCACGCCGACCTGGCTGTGCTCGTGGGAGCCGCGCAGACGGCCCCGATCCGCTCCGGGCTGGCGCAGGAAGGTTTTCCCGACGGTCAGGTCCACGTGGCCGCGTCGCTCTACGACGCGCAGGACTTCCTGAAAACTTACCTCCGCCCCGGCGACACCGTGCTCTACGAAAACGATCTGCCGGATCAGTACGTGTAGGGCACTGCGCGGGTGAGTAGTATGCCCCGCTTTGTGGGGCTCATTGACGCTCGCGCCGCTCGCTTGTAGTGCGTTGGGTTGGCACCGCGCTTTTCCCGCGGGGTGCCTGCGAGTGGTAGGCCGCAAACCTGTCTTCCCGTAACAAACTTCCGCACACATCTTGACTCACAGGGTTGTGACAATGGAGTGGCATCAGGCAAGCGCGACACTCGTTCGCGCCCTCACCAAACCCGCACTGTGCCATGCAAACCCTCGCCTATTTCTCCGGCCCCTGGCAGGAGTCCGACCGTGCAGACGTGCTGGGAATTCTGGAGCAGATTGACCGCACCGCACCCCTTCTCGATACCGCCGTGCAACGCTGGACGTGCAACCTCTACCCGTCGGAGCAGGGTGCGCTTTACACCGCGGCGCGCTACGGCGTGAGCCGCCTCATCACAGCGCGCAGCGCTGCCGAGTTGGCCGAAAGGCTGCACGCCCTGACCGCCCCCGCCCTTGCCGCCTGATCGGCGCTTTTATCTTGGCGTCTCCCCCACCCGGACGCCGTGCCGACCAGCCTATACCTTTTCGACCATTCATTTCGCAGGCGGGGCGATTTTCACCTTGCCGGCGTGGACGAAGCCGGGCGCGGGTGCCTGGCCGGGCCGGTCGTAGCCGCCGCCGTCATCCTGCCCCCGGAGGCTGACCTGCCGGGCGTGGCGGACAGCAAGACGCTTTCGGCCCCGCAGCGCGAGGCGGCGCTTCAGCAGATCGAACACGCGGCTCTGGCCGTCGCCGTCGGGGTCTGCACCCCTGCGGAGGTTGACCAAATCAACGTGCTCCACGCTGCGATGGAAGCGATGCGGCGCGCCATCTGCGCTCTCGCCGTGCCGCCCCATCTGGTGCTCGTGGACGGCAACCGCCTGCCGCCCTATTTGCCCTGCCCCGCCCATGCCGTCGTGCGCGGCGACGGCCAAAGCCTTGCCATCGCCGCCGCCAGCATCGTGGCCAAGGTGACGCGCGACCGGGAGATGACGCGGCTGAGCCTCCTCTACCCCGCCTACGGCTGGGCGCAGAACAAAGGCTACCCCACGGCGGCGCATTACGCGGCCCTGCAAACCCACGGCCCGACACCCCTGCACCGGCGCTCGTTCCGGCTGGCGCGGGGCTGAAAGGGCAGCCCGCTCACACGGCCAGGAGACACGTGCTCACGGGCGATCCGCTTCACTTGGAGCCCCGGCGCGTTCTACTGGACTGGCCGCGCCGCAGCCCTCGCGCCACGGCCTCGACGGCCTGTCCGACCGTGAGCCGATCTGTCGGCACGACAAGGTGCGCCTGCCGGTACACGGGCTCGCGCTGCGCCATGAGCGCTTCCGCCCGCGCCCGCAGTGCCTGCGGCTCAAGCCGCCGACCATCCGGCCCCAGCAGCAGAGGACGCGGCGTGTTCAGGTGCAGCAGCCGTTCGAGCAGCGCGCGGCTGCTGAGCGACAGGTACACGACCGTGCCGTGCCGCAGCGCCCACGCCATGCTCTCCGGCTGCGCAAGCGTGCCGCCGCCCGTGGCCACCACCAGCTTCTCGCGCGTGGCGGTGGCGTGGAGCGCGTCGCGTTCGAGCGCCCGGAAAGCCGCTTCGCCGTGTGCCGCGAAAAACGCCTGCACCGACTGCCCCACCTGCGCCGCCACCGTCGCGTCGAGGTCTTCAAAGGCATAGCCGAGCACGTTGGCCAGGATCGTGCCCACCGTGCTTTTGCCGCTGCCCATGAAGCCGGTGAGGTAGATGCGAGAAGGCGTCACGTGCGGATTTGCTGAACAACGGGGAAGTTAGGCGCAAGCGTTGGTGATGCGGACGATAGCGGGGGAGATTGTGTACCGACCGTTCCCCGCCTCAACCCTGTCCTCCCCATGCCCACCTACCGCTTACTGCTCGAATACGATGGCGGTGCCTTTCACGGCTGGCAGGTGCAGCCGGGCCGCCGCACCGTGCAGCAGGTGCTGGAGCGCGCATTTGCGACGCTGCTGCGCCGGCCCGTGGCCGTAGTTGGGTCGGGGCGGACGGACGCGGGCGTGCACGCGCGCGGGCAGGTGGCGCACGTCGTCCTGCCCGACGAATCCGACCCGCACCGTCTGCTGCGCGCCCTCAACGGCATCGCTGGGCCGGACGTGGCCGTGCTCGCGCTCGAAAGGGCTGAGGACGGTTTCCACGCCCGCTACGACGCCCGCCGACGCCTCTACCTCTACCACGCCGCCACGCAGCCCCGCGCACTCGACCGGAACGCACGCCTGCTTTTGCGGCCCGTGCCCGACTTCGACCGGATGAATGAGGCCGCGCAGGCGCTTCTCGGCACCCACCACTTCGGTGCCTTCTGCCGGGTCCAGAGCGACACGCAGAACCGCATCTGCACCGTCGAGACGGCCCAGTGGGAGCCCGAAAGCCGACCCGGCGACTGGCAATTCCGCATTGCTGCCGACCGTTTTCTGCACGGCATGGTGCGCGCCGTCGTGGGGACGCTGCTGGACGTGGGGCGCGGCAAGCTCGACCCGAACGCGCTGCCGGAAATCCTCGCCTCGCGGGACCGACGCCGTGCCGGAGCCGCCGCACCGCCGCATGGCCTCGTGCTGGAACGGGTGGAGTACCCCACGCCTGTGTTCGCCGGGCTGACGTAGGGGCGCAATTAATTGCGCCTCTACTGCTCACGTGCTCCTGCTGCTCGCCAACAAAAAAGCCCTCCGAGGCCGCAGACCCGGAGGGCGTTTTTCTTACACCACGTCTTTCAGAAAGCGTACGTCAACCGGGCGATGGCCATGCGACCAATCTGCGGTGCGCCGATAAACTCGCGGCGCTCGTTGTCGAGCACGTTCTGCACCGTCGCGTCGATGCGCAGGCCGGGCGCGACGCGGCTCAGGTCGTAGCCCGC
>CBDUBO010000313.1:0-3894 GCA_965365405.1 uncultured Rhodothermales bacterium
TCCACCACAACGAGTTCGCGCACTACGAGCCCATGCCGCGCCACGTGCAGGACAAAGTGGTGGAGGAGAGCACGGCGCAGACCGAGGCGTGACGCTGCGAGGCCGCGTCTCTACCTGGCAGCAAGCCTGGCGAGGTCGAGACTGGTAGAGGCGCGCGTGTCAGCTTTGAGCACGCGCTCCATGTAGGCGAGGGCCTGGGCGGTGGCGTCGGCACGGGGCGAGGCAATGCAGTCGCGGGGCACGAACACCTCGAAGTCGCGCATGTAAGCGTCCTGCGCGGTGAACTGCACGCACACGTCGCCCGAAACGCCCGTCAGGATGAGACGCGAGCAGCCGAGGTAGTTGAGCAGGGTTTCGAGCGTGGTGGCGAAAAACGCCGAGTGCTTGGGCTTGAGCACGAAGTAGTCCTGCGCGGTGGGTTTGAGCAGGCGGACGAGGGGCGCGCCCGGTACGCCGTCGCGGAGGCAGTAGGCGACGACCTCCTCGAAGTTCTCGCGCCAGCGGCCGAAGTTGTCGTTCGCGTAAATGACGGGCACCTTCAGGCGGTGCGCCTCTGTCCGGAGCTTCCGGATGGCGCGGGCGGCGTCGAGGGCAGGTTCGAGCAGCGCTTCGCCTTCGGGAAACGCGAGGCTGTTGATCATGTCCACGATCAGCAGCGCGACAGGGCACGGGTCAGGGGCGTTGCCGTTGGGGTCGTTTGGGCGGCTCATGCCGGGTGCGAGCGGGTGGGTAGCGTTACAAACCGCAACCGTATCGCGCGGGGCGCCGGTGGCGTTCCGCAGCAGCGGCGGTGCACCAGAGTGTTACGGTCCCCTGAAAGGTGCGCCTTACTCCGCCAGCAGTTCGGCCAGCAGCGTTCGCACAGCCTGCGGGTCGGCGCTGCCCGAGAAGCGGCGCATCACCTGGCCCACGAAAAACCCCATCAGCTTCTGATCCCCCGCGCGGAAACGTGCCGCTTCGGCAGGGTGGCTTTCTACGACGGATTGAACGATGGGGCGGAGGGCGTCGCTGCTGGAGACTTGCAGCAGGTTGAGGCGCGTGGCGAGGGCGTCCGGAGGCTCCTGGCTTTCGAGCAGGGCATCAAAAAGCGTCGAGAAGCCCGTCGAGGAAATCTGGCCTGCCACACGCAAGTGGACGGCCCCGGCCAGCCGCGCGGGCGCGATGGGGAAATCGCTGGCGCTGCCGCCCGTTTCGCCCAGCACGCGCAGTACGTCCGTCATCACGACGTTCGAGACGGCCTTGGCGGCGCCTGAATCGCCCAGTGCGTCCAGCGTGCGCTCGAAATAGTCCGCTACGTCGCGGCTGTCGGTCAGCACGGCGGCGTCGTAGGCGGGCAGGCCCAGCTCGTCGGTGAAACGCTGCTGGCGGGCGCGGGGCAGTTCTGGCAGGGCGGCTTCGAGGGCGCGGCGTTCCGCGTCGGCTACCACGACGGGTACCAGGTCGGGGTCTGGGAAATAGCGGTAGTCGTGGGCCTCTTCCTTTCCGCGCATGGAGCGGGTCACGGCCTGGTCGGCGTCCCAGAGCCGGGTTTCCTGCTCGATGGCCTCGCCCGCGTCCAGCAGTGCCGCTTGCCGCGCCATCTCGTACTGGATGGCCCGCTCGACGTGGCGGATGGAGTTGAGGTTCTTGACCTCGACTTTGGTGCCCAGCGCCGCCGTCTCCGTCCGCCGGAGCGACACGTTGGCGTCGCAGCGGAGCGATCCCTCTTCCATGTTGCCGTCGCAGATGCCGAGCCAGCGCACCAGCCGCCGGATGGTCTGCAAAAAGCGACCGGCTTCCTCCGGACTGCGCAGGTCGGGCTCGGTCACCATCTCGCACAGCGGCGTGCCGCAGCGGTTGAAGTCGAGCAGCGTCCCGCCGCCAGAGCCGTGGAGGCTTTTGCCCGCGTCCTCTTCCAGGTGGATGCGCGTCAGGTGGATGGATCGCGTGCCGCCCGCGCCGTCGTCCACGGGTACTACCCCGCCCGCGCAGAGCGGCGTGTCGAACTGGGAGATCTGATAGCCCTTGGGCAGGTCGGGATAGAAATACTGCTTGCGTGCGAACACGGAACGCGGCGCGATGGTGCAGCCGAGGGCCAGCCCCAGCGTCACGGCGTGCCGGACAGCCTCGCGGTTGAGCACGGGCAGGGTGCCGGGGTAGCCCAGGCTCACCACGTCCACCTGCGCGTTGGCCTCGCTGCCGAAACGGGCCGATTCCGGGCTGAAAATCTTGGACTGCGTGCTGAGCTGGATGTGGACTTCCAGCCCGATTACGACTCTGTAGCGATCGTTTTCCATGGGCCGAAGTTACGGTGGCCCTTCACCCCTCCGCCCTGCCGCTTTCTTCTCATGACCGTCTTTTCGCGCACGTTGCTTCTCGCGCTGTTCCTGACCACGTGCCAGTCGCCGCAAACGCCGCTCGACGAGGCGGACCCCGCTACCGATCCGTTCTCCATCGTGCTGAGCCGCAACCCCGCCGAGCCGGATATGCCGCCGGCGCTCGACGGCGACACGCTGGAGGTGCGCGTTACGTACAGCGGGGGGTGCAGCGACCACGACTTTACGCTCGAACAGGAAGCGCGCGGCGACACCACCGTTTTCTCGATCCGCCACCAGGCGGGCGGCGATAGCTGCGAAGCGCTCGTTTACGACGAACTGCGCCTGCCTGTGGGCACGTCCGTCACGTCAAGCGGCCCCATCGTACTGCGCAACCCGCAGGGCGGCGTTCCCTTCCGGCTGCGGTAGGCTTCAGTCCGCGAAGCGCTTCAGGACCTCCTCGGCGTGTGCGCCCGTGTCGGGCCGCGCGATGACGTGCTCGATGGTGCCATCAGGGCCGATGAGAAACGTGGTGCGCGTCAGGCCGATGCTGGTGCGGCCATAGAGGGTCTTCTCGCCCCACACGCCGTAGGCTTCGGCAATGGCGTGGTCGGCGTCCGAGACGAGCGGAAAGGGGAGGCTGTATTTGCCGGCAAACGCTTCGTGTGAGGCTACCGAGTCGCCCGACACGCCGACGACGGCAATGCCGGCCTGCTGGAGCGCGCTGTAGCTGTCGCGTAGGCTGCACGCCTGTTTGGTGCAGCCCGGCGTGTCGTCTTTGGGGTAGAAGTAGAGCGCCACGCGCTGCCCTTGCAGGCTGGAGAGGCGCAGCGGTTGGCCGGTCTGCGTGGGCGCTTCAAAGTCGGGTGCCGGGGAGCCAGGGGCGATTCGGGGCATGGGGAAGTGGAAAACTGAGCGTGGAGGTTACGGCAAGGCGCTACGGCTGCTGGCTGTTCAAGCTCCAGTCGTAGGGGAGAAAGGACAGCACGTAATCGCCGCTGGCGAGGCGAGCTTGCACGTCCCCGCTAAAGTATCGCGCGAGGTAGGCTTGCAGGGCCCCGCGGTCGGCTCCGAAGTCGCCGCCGAACCAGTCGAAGATCTTCGACAGCCGCGCCTCGCCGGGCGCGCCTGGCACCTGGTTTTTGGCCGGATCGTGCAGGAAGCGGCGGCCCTGGTCATCGAGCTGGGCGTCGAGGCGGCTGCCCACGTAGGCCTCGCGCCGCAGCGGTGGGCACGACAGGGCGGCGCAGACGAGCGCGAAATGGATGCGAGGCTCCTGGAAACGCTTGCGCAAAACGTCGTGCTCGATGTTATCGAGCGACATCTTTTTTCCGCCCACGCGCACGAAGTCGAGCGCGAACGGGCTGTTGGCAACCGGGATGAAGAGCTTCAGCCCGAAAGGCGCAAAGGGCACCAGCTTCTTGATGCTCGAAGTGGGGTAGTTGTCCACGACGAGCTTGAGGGTGTTGGCGTTGTAGGCGTTGATCCAGAAGGCGATCTGCTCGTCGGCGGTAAGCCTTTCGGGATCAACGCCTGCCAGCATCTCGACGTACGGCGCGAGGGCGCGACTGCTTTTGAGGCCCTGGTAGTCCACCAGCCC
>CBDUBO010000314.1:0-3887 GCA_965365405.1 uncultured Rhodothermales bacterium
CCGCGTCTCGCCGCTGGCCACGACCAGTCCGCCCTGCCAAGGGGCGATCGGCGTCGTCACGAGCGCGGCGGGAAGGGTGTCGAGCACGGCCCACGTGCCCGTGATGGCGTGGTAGGCCAGCACCTCGCGCCGGAAGCCGGGGTGGCGTTCTTTGAGTTCCTGCGCGCGCGCGGCGTCCGCGCCGTCGTTGCCGCCCAGCACGAGCAGGTGCGAGGCACCGTAGGCCGGGGCGGGCGAGGGCGCACCGGCCACGGCCCAGGGCACGTCGGCCAGCGTTTCCCAGCCGCCGTCCGGGGTGTAGCGGTAGGCGTCGCGCAGAAAGTGGTGCTTGAGCCCGCCCGCGCCGTCGGTCTCCATCGCCATGCCGCTGACGAGGTAGAAGGCACCGCCGAGCGCGCCCGCGACGGCGTTGTAGCGCCCGGGCCCAGGCCACGGGGGTAGCTGCTGCCAGCCCGCCTCGGGAGCGGCCAGATCGAGCGCCCAGAAGTTCTGTTGCGCCGCGCTATCGGCCGGCGTTTCCAGCCCGCCAGCCACGTAGATCGTCTCGCCCACGCGGGCGGCGGCAGCAAAGGCGATAGGTCGGGGCAGGGGTGGCAGGGGCCGCGAGACCCCTACGCGCCCGTCCGCGTAGCGCAGCGCGATCACATCTCCGAAATGCACGTCGGCGTTGCCGCCGCCGATGCACAGCACGCCGTCGCCATCGGGCAGCGCAGCGCTGTAGGCGCGCTTCTCTTCCAGCGTGCCCGCCGCGTGCCAGCGGTAGCCGCGCCCTTCGGGCTCCATGACGTAGATGGAATCCGTCCATACCTTTTTTCCGCCCTCGAAAAGGGAGACGGGAAAGTGCGCGCCGCCAGCCACGACGAGCGCGCCGCCTGTGGCGCCCGCGCAGGCACCGGCCACGCCCAGCGTTTCGGGCAGGTCGGGCAGGCGTTCCCACGTGTAGAGGACCTGCTGGGCGCGCACCGGTAGCCCGCCCACCAGACTCGCCGCCAGCAGCCCACAGGCGAGGGCGAAAAGGCGGTCAGCGCGCATCGTCGGCGTGAGCGGTGTCCTGACCGGGCGGGCGGAACTGGTGGTCGAAAACGCGCCGGAAGTGGTTGTCCAGGTGCAGGCGCATGGCGTGCCGGAAGTCGTCGGGCGTCCCGGTTTCGAGGATGTCCACCAAACGGCGGTGGCTCACGAAGGGGCGCTCGGGGTCGAGTGGCGTTTGCAGGGCGCGGTCGTGGACGTAGCCGAAGATGGGGAGGAGCAGGCTCTGGAAACGTTGTAGTGTGCGGTTGCCCGAGATCTCGTAGAGCTTGCCGTGAAAGCGCGCCTCGAAGCCGGCGTCGAAGACGAGCGTGCTGTTGCCCTCGGGCTCATCGCGCACGATGGCGCGCAGCTCGCGGAGGTCGGCAGGAGTGAGGCGGGCGCAGACGAGTTCGGCCATGCCCACCTCGATGACGAGGCGCATCTCGAAAATCTCTTTGAGCGTCTCGGCGTCGAGAATCTGCGGCTGCATGACCTGCTCGATGCCCACCAGCACGTCGGGGTGGGTGACGACGCTGCCTTTGCGCTTGCTCGACTCGACGAGGCCGCGCACTTTTAGGCGCGTCAGCGCTTCGCGCACGACGGTGCGGCTCACGCCGAAGGCGTCGGCGAGGTCGGTTTCTCGGGGCAGCACGTCGCCGGGTCGGTACTGGCTGCTCGAGAGCAGCTCCATGAGCTGCACCTCGGCCTTGTCTACGAGCGAGTCGGTCGAGAGGGGTTTGAGGGGTTGCGGCGTCACGGGCAGAAGGGTTTTGAAGCGAGAGGCGTGGAAGGGCAGGGGGGGTACGAAACCCCCCGCAACGACTCACGCGCCGAGCATGTCCCGGATCACGCCCAACCAGAGCAGGTAGCCCGCGCCGTTGAGGTGCAGGCCGTCGGCAGAAAGGTCGGCCCGGAGCTGACCCGTTTCGTCCATGAAGGACGGGGCCACGTCCACCCAGCGGCTGCCCGTTTCGCGGGCGAGGGCTGCGAGATGCGTGTTGAGCGCCCGGATGGTGGTGTTGTGGTGGTTCCAGCCCTCGCGCTCGCGGATGGGCAGCACGCTCTGTAGGTAGATTTCCGTACGAGGCGACTGCCGGCGCAGCACGCCGAGCACCTCGGCAACCTTGGCGGCCACCTCGTCCGGCGCGTGCCCGCGCGAGAGGTCGTTGGTGCCGATCATCACGAACACCCTGGCGGGCTGCCGCGCGGCCACCTCGTCCACGCGCGCGAGCAGGCCCCACGCCGTGTCGCCGCTGATGCCCCGGTTGAGCACGTGCGGCAGGCCCGTCAGCTCGCTCCACGCGCACCCCTCGGTAATGCTGTCGCCCAGAAAGATGACCTCGTCCTCGATGTCGGGCAGCACGCGGAACAGGCTCACGCGGTGCTGCCAGTAGGGGCGCTCGGTCACGTCCGAGGCGTGCTGCGCAGAGGCCGCGGGGACCGACGCGCCGCCCAGCAGCGCCGCCATCAGCAGGGCAGGGAGAAAGCCGTTTCGGGTCACTCTTTGCCCTCGTCTTGGCCGCCCGTGAGCCAGCCGAGCGTGAAGCGCACGAACGTGTTGCGCGTGTAGTCGTCCTGCTCGAAAAACAGGCCCACCGTGCCGTCGTCGAGCACGGCCATGGACGGGTAGGCGGCCTCGCCGGCATAGACGACGCGCGCGGCGCTCCACGTCTGGCCCTCGTCGTAGCTCAGGCGCACCGTCAGGTTTTCACGCTTTGAGGCCGACGCCGGGTTGGCAAACAGCAGCCGGTCGCGCGCCGCCCCATCGCCGGTGGACGAGTAGCGGGCGATGCTGCCGTTGACGCCGGGGTCGGGTAGGGCCGGCTCGGGGCGGGAGGCCCACGTCTTGCCCTCGTCTTTCGACACGTGCACCCACCGCGTGCCCGCCTTGTTGACGCGGCTGTTGACCATGTAGGAACCGTCGTTGAGTTCGACTACCTTCGACTCGTCGCCCGGCGTGATGGGCGTCTCGATCAAAAACCACGACGTGCCGTGGTCGTCGCTGCCAAACAGGTGCAGGCCCTTGTCCAGGTTGACGAGCGTGTGCAAAAGCCGCCCCGAGCGCGTCTGGATGCCCCGCCCGGACGTGATGAACTGGAAGTCCTTTTCCCAGCCGGGCCGGGTGATTTGAGACGTGAGGTCTTCCGGTGCGCTCCACGACCTGCCGTTGTCGCGGCTGCGCACCACGTGGAGGCGGTACACGTCCTTTGCGCGCTCCAAATCCATGAAGTTGTAGAACAGGAACACCTCGCCCGTCACCTTATCCACGACGAACGACGGGTCGGAGCCCGACTGCCCTTCGGGAAAATCCACGACCGTCTGCACGTTTGTCCACGTCTGGCCCTGGTCGATGCTGCGGCGCAGCACGATGTTGATGTCTCGGTTGCCGCGCAGGTCGGCGCACGAAGGCACGCGCTCGTCGATGGCCGCGAGCAGCGTACCGTCGGGCGCGGTGGTCAGCGCGGGGATGCGGTAGCAGGCCACGCGTTTGCCCGTGCCGTCGGGAAAAAGCACCTGCCGCGCGAGCAGCCCGTCGGCAGAGGGCAGGGGCACAGCGGTGGGTGCTTCGTGCGTCTGCGCGCACGCGGCCAGCAGCAGGGCGGCCGGGAGCAGGGCAAGCAGAGCGGGCGAGAAAAGCTTCATGGTTTGGGCGGCGTTCAGTAGCCGGGGTTTTGCTCGATGGCCGCGTTGAGGCTGATGGTCGTCTGCGAGATGGGCCAGTAGAGCAGATGCGTTTCCGCCTGCCGCCCTTGCAGCGACGGCACCTTCTCGAAGGCTTTGCCATGGCGCACCAGGTCCCACCAGCGTTTGCCCTCGAACGAGAGTTCGAGCAGGCGCTCCTGCAAAATGGCCTCGCTGTTGGCTGCCTGGCTGCC
>CBDUBO010000315.1:0-3882 GCA_965365405.1 uncultured Rhodothermales bacterium
GGGCGTCGTAGCGCCGGACGCAGCGCCCCAGCACGTCGTAGAGGCCGAGCCGGACAGGGGTGGAGCCGTCCACACGCACCGTCGTCCGGTCGCGGAAAGGGTTGGGGCCAGCCAGCGAAAGCCCGGCGGTGTGGAGGGGAGCAGGCGCATCGGTGCCAGTGACAGCGGCCAGCGGCAGACTCCACAGGCCGTCGCCGTGGGTGGCGGCGTAGAGCGTGGTGGGCGTTGCCACCAGGTTGGTCCAGTACACGCCCGGCGGCGCGGGGCCGGCGGCCTGCCACGTACCCTCACTGTACCGATAGAGGCGGTAGGGCACCGCGGGGGCGTCTGCCTCCGGTGCCAGCAGCAACGGCCCCTGCGCCGTGTACGCGAGCCGCGCCCGCTGCCAGAAAGGCTGCGACGGTGCCGAAGGGGTCGCGCCGGGAAGCCCCGCGCGAACCGCCATCCATGTCCGGCCCTCATCGGCCGACGCGACCACCTCGGCATCGCCGCGATAAAACCACAGGCCGTCCCACACGAACGTGGTGGCAGCCGCGCCGGAGGGCGGACACGCGGCGGGCTGCCACACGTCGGCCTCGCCCAGCACCGCGCAGGCAGGCCCCGACCCGCTGCCCAGCGTGTAGGCAAGCACGCGACTACCGAAGCGGTAAAGGCTGAACACGACGGCGCGCCCGCCTACCCCGGCAGGAAGTCCGGCGTCGAGCGCTGTCCACGTCTGACCAGCGTCCATGCTGCGCCGCACCGTGCCGAAGGTGGTGCGCGCCTCGCCGTGGTTTCCGCCGATGCCGGAAGCGACGGTGCCATAGGCGGCGTAGAGGGCTGCGCCGCCCGCGTGGGGCACGGGCAGCAGGGCGCGCGGGACGATGGGGCTGCCTCCCCACGGCGGCACGACCCCCCACTCCGGTTCTTGCCAAGACCGACCTCCGTCTGTCGAGATTTTCAGCCCGCGCTGCGCGGTGAGCAGGCCCGGCACCCCATCCACGCCGTACTGCGCGTTGCCCGGCGTGAGCGCCGTCCACCACGTTTCGCCGTCGCCCTCGCGCAGGCGGTAAAGCCCTTCAGCCCCCCCCGCGAGCACCGCGCCGTTCACCTCAACCACCCGCGCTTCGGGCGGTCGGAGGGGTGGCACCGTTTTGGCCCACAGCGTACCGTACCACGTGAAGCTGCCATTGGCGCTACTGGTGACGAGCCTGCCGCTTCTGACCGTGGCCACCACCTGCGCGCGTGCCGTGTTCAGGGCCGGCAGCGCCACCCACCGCTCGTTTTTCCAGACGTAGAACTGCGGCCCGCCGTGGTGGAGGTACAGCTCCGTGCCATCGGTGTAGAGGGTGCCCGGGAAAGCCGCAGGCGTGGGGGCGGGCAGGCCTATGCCGGCGGGGCGGAACGTCTGGCCGGCGTCGCCGGAATGGAAAACACCTTCTTCGCCCGCGACGAAAACGCGACCCTGAAAGGACACGATGCTCGAAAACGGCCCGGAGAGGCCGGTGAAGGTCCACCGCGGCTCGCCTTCGCGCCACCGAAACACACCCGTTTCGAGGCCCAGCCCGAAAGAAACGGGGGCGGCAGCGATCAGCCACGTATCGCCCATCAGGAGGGCGTCGTGTGGTTCGAGGGGCACATCTTCAACATCGCTGCCGACGGTGTCCGCGTAGACGGGCCGGGGCAGCGCGTGCCACGTGGCGCCGCCATCGTCCGAGCGGGCGAGCCCTTCTGGCGTGTAGCCGAGCACGCGCGGTCCTTCCGCCCACAGAACCCTGGTGAGGGCGGGCATCTGGCGCAGCGTCCACGTCTGCCCTGCGTCCGATGAATGCCACAGCCCTTCGGCGCGGCGGAGCAGGTAGCCGCTCCCGGCACCTGCCTCCAGCCCGTCCGCCGCGGCGAAAGGCGCGAGCACCGCCTGCCACGCACCCTCTGCCTGCTGCCGGTAGAGCCGGCCCAGAAAATCGGCTGCGAGCACAATGCCCGGCGCCGGACTCGCCAGCGCGGTGACGACTACGGGCGCGTCCTCTTCAGGAAGAGAAATCCGCCTCCACTGCGCCGCCGAGGGCGAAGCCGTCAGGATCAGCGTGAATAGCAGAACCGAGAAAGAGGCAGGTGCAAGGTGGCGCATCGGGCGGAGCAGTAAGCATCTGCTCCCATGCTACCGCTCCCCGGCTTCAGGGCGCGGTGCTGCGCCACGACTGCCGTAAGGCTGCAACGAACCGGATTGTGGCGCGACGTGCTGCGCACCGACTGGCGCTGCCCGGCTGCCTCAGAGCGTTTGCCCCAGCCGCGCCTCCACGTCGGCGCGGTAGGTACGGCTGAGCTTTACCGCTGTGCCATCCGTCAGTACCACGGTGAACTCGCCGTGCGAGTCGGGCAGCAGCTCGCGCACGTAGCCCAGGTTGACGATGGCCGACTTGTGGACGCGCACGAACAGGCGCGGGTCGAGCTTGACGGCCAGGCGGCCTACGAGGGAGCGGTAGAGGTGCCGCTGCCCGTCCGCATGGAGCACGACGTAGTTGCCCGCGCCTTCGATCCACGCCACGCGCGCGGCCTCGACGAAGTAGATGCGGCTGGAGCCTTTGACGACGAAGCGGTCAATCCGGTCGGGCGTTTCCTCTGGAAGCGGGGCTGGCGGTGGGGCTTCGCGGCCACCCAGCAGCGCCCCAAGCTTTTCTACCAGCGCGTGCGCGCCGTCTCCCTGCACGTACCGCACGGCCCGGTCGAGGGCGAGCCCGAACCGCTCGTCCGAGTACGGCTTGAGCAGGTAGTCAATGGCCCGCGCGTCGAAGGCTTCGAGGGCGTAGCGGTCGTAAGCGGTCACGAAAATGGTGACGGGCATGGCTTCGAGCCCCACGCGGCGCACCACTTCGAGGCCGTCCACCTCGGGCATCTGCACGTCCAGAAAAACGATGTCCGGGCGCGTGGCGCGGATGGCTTCGACGGCCTCTGCCCCGCCCTTGCACGCCCTCACGAGTGCCACATCGGGCCGTGTGGCCAGCAGGTCTTCGAGGCGCGTGCGGGCCGGCCGCTCGTCGTCGGCAAGGAGAACAGAGAGCGGTTTCATGCCGCCACCTCCTGCACCCGTTGCCGGGCCGCCAGGCGGAACGGGAGGTCTACTTCGACACGGGTGCCGCCGCCAGGGGCTGATTCCACGCGCAACGTGTGGTCGGGGCCGTAGAGCAGCGCGAGCCTTTCGCGGGTATTGGCCAGCCCGACGCCGCGTTGCGCGTCCATCTGCCAGCCTGGGGGCAGACCCACCCCGTCGTCTTCTACCCGCAGCACCAGCCGGTTGCCCCGCCGCCGCGCCGAAATCGCCAGGTGCCCCACGCCCACGCGGGCGCGCAGCCCGTGCCGGATGGCGTTCTCGACGAGGGGCTGGAGCAGTAGCGCAGGCACAACGGCATCCCCTGCATCGGCCTCCACGTCCACGTCCACCGCGAGTTGATCGTCGTAGCGCGCCTGCTCCAGGTCGAGGTAGCGGTGGAGCACGTCCATCTCCTCGGCCAGCCGCACCTCCTGTCCCTGGGCGTGGTGGAGCGTGAAGCGCAGCACGTCGGCCAGGTCGGCCATGAGGCGACGCGACGCGCGCGGGTCGCGCTCGACGTAGGCGGAGATGGCGTTGAGCGCGTTGAAGAGGAAGTGCGGGTTGAGCTGCCCTTCGAGCACGTGCAGCCGCGCCTCGACGGCCATGCGCTCGGCCTTTGCCAGTGCTGCCTGCTGCGCAAGCTGCCGTTGGTACACCTCGTAAGCCGTGAGCGCGGCCACGATCATGCAGTAGAGCGTCAGGTCGGAATAGCCTTCGCCCACGACCATGTCCATCATGTGCCGCCCAAAGCTCTGCTCGTCGAGGATGTTGTGGCCCGCCAGCAGCATCCACCCGCCTTCGAGTGCCATGCG
>CBDUBO010000316.1:0-3866 GCA_965365405.1 uncultured Rhodothermales bacterium
GGTGGCCGGCAATGGAGCGGGCCGTGGTGCCGCTGGAGGTGAGGCACGCGATGGCAGACGCGCCGACGCGACTGGCGAGGGTGCAGGCCGTCACCGAGATCGAGTCCGTCACGGACAGAAGGGCATCCACGCTCAGTTCGGGCTCCTGGTAGGGGCGGCGGTGCTTTTCGGCTTCTTCGATAATCTCGGCCATCACGCGCACCACGCGGGCGGGGTGCTTGCCCGCCGCCGTCTCGCCGGACAGCATCACGGCGTCGGTACCGTCGAGCACGGCGTTGGCCACGTCGGTGGCCTCTGCGCGCGTCGGGCGCGGGTTTTCGATCATGCTTTCCAGCATCTGCGTGGCCGTGATGACGGGCTTGTGGGCACGCAGGCACTTCTGGATGATCTGTTTCTGCACACTCGGCACCTTCGCCATCGGCATCTCAATGCCCAGGTCGCCGCGCGCCACCATGATGCCGTCGGCGATCTGGATGATGCCGTCGATGTTTCGGACGGCCTCGGGCTTCTCGATCTTGGCAATGACGTTAATGGGACGGCCTGATTTGCGGATGCGCCGCATGAGGTCGGCCACGTCCTGCTGGCTGCGCACGAACGAGAGGGCGATCACGTCCACGCCCTGCTTGATGCCGAAGTCCAGATCGGCGAGGTCTTTCTCCGTCAGCGAGGGCCGGGCGCTGCGCAGGTCGGGCAGGTTGACGCCTTTCTTGGAGCGCAGCGTGCCGCCCACCACAACCTCTGTGATCACCTCGTGGTCGCGCACGTCGGTGATGACGAGTTCGAGCACGCCATCGTCGAGCAGGATGCGCCGCCCCACCTCGACTTCTTCGGGCAGGTTGGGGTACGAGATGAACACGCGCTCGGCGGTGCCCTTTTCGAGGGGCTCGGTCGTGAGTACGAGCGGCTGTCCTTCGTGGATGAGCACGGCCCCGTCCTGCATGTCGCCCACGCGAATTTTGGGCCCCTGCAAGTCCTGGAGAATGGTGACCGTCCGGTTCTGCCGCTGCGCCTCGGCGCGTACCATCTCGATGCGCTCGACGTGCGAGGCGTGCGTGCCGTGCGAAAAGTTGAGCCTCGCCACGTCCATCCCCGCCGCGATGAGATCCCGGATGGCTTCTGGCGAGGACGAGGCAGGGCCGAGGGTACAGACGATTTTGGTGCGGCGGGACATGGGGCAACGGGTGGTTTAAGCGCGTAAAGGTACGGCCAGGGAAAGGGGCATTGGTTACTCGTCATTGGTCACTGGAACAGCAGGGTGCTCTCCAACGGCCAATATCAAATGACCAACGACTATCCCTCCACCGCTATCCCGCCCGCGAGCAGGTAGAGCACAGCCATGCGCACGGCCACGCCATTCGTCACCTGGTCGAGGATGAAGGCCTGCGGGCTGTCGGCCACCTCGGCGGCCAGTTCCACGCCCCGGTTGATGGGGCCGGGGTGCATGATTTTGAGATCAGGGTACTGGTCGAGGTGCTCGCTCTTGAGGCCGAAGCGTTCGTGGTACTCACGCAGCGTCGGGAAGAGGCCCGCGCCCTGGCGTTCGAGTTGGAGGCGCAGCGCCATCGCCACGTCGCAGCCGTCGAGCGCTTCATCGAGCCGGTGCGTCACCTTTACCCCCATCTCCTCGATGCCGCGCGGAATCATGGTGGCGGGCCCGCAGAGCGTCACTTCCGCCCCCAGCGCGCCCAGGCCGTAAATATTGGAGCGGGCCACGCGGCTGTGCGTGATGTCGCCGATGATCGAGACGCGCAGCCCCTCGAAGGCGGGCGCGAACTGCTGCATGGTGAACAGGTCCAGAAGGGCCTGCGTGGGGTGCTCGTGCTGCCCATCGCCCGCGTTGATGATGACGGCGTCTATGCAACGCGTGAGGTAGTGCGGCGCGCCCGCGTGGTGATGCCGCACCACGGCCACGTCCACCTTCATCGCCTCGAGGTTGCGGGCGGTGTCCTTGAGCGTTTCGCCCTTCGAGACGGACGAACCGCTGGCGCTGAAGTTGACTGTATCGGCGGAAAGCCGCTTTTCGGCCAGCTCGAACGAGATGCGGGTGCGCGTCGAGTTCTCGAAAAAGAGGTTGACGACGGTTACGCCGCGCAGCGTGGGCACCCGCTTGATGGGCCGGTCGAGCACGTCGCGGAATTCGCGCGCCGTATCGAGGATAAGGCGGATCTCGTCTGCGCTGTAATCGGCCAGGCCGAGCAGGTGGCGGTGTTCGAGCATGTTTTTTGATGATGTAGGGACGCCGTTAATGGCGCCCCTACGAGGGTCGGTCACCCTTCTCCCTCCACTCCCACGAGCCACACGCCTTCGCGGTCGTCCACCTCGGCCAGGCGCACGCGGACTTCCTCGCCGGGCAGCGTCGTTACGGTGCGGCCCACGAAATCGGGGCATACGGGCAGCTCGCGCAGGCCGCGATCCACGATGCACAGGAGGCGCACGGACGCGGGGCGGCCCATGTCCATGAGGGCGTCGAGGGCGGCGCGGGCGCTGCGCCCGGTATAGAGCACGTCGTCCACGAGCACGACGTGGCGGCCGTTGAGGTCGAAAGGCACGCTGGTGGGCCGCACGATGGGCTGGCGGCGGCGCAGGCGCACGTCGTCCCGGTACATCGTCGCGTCGAGGATGCCCACGGGCACGCTGAGCCCTTCGAGTGCGTGGACGCGAGCGGCCAGGCGGCGGGCAAGGGGCACGCCCCGCGTCTGCATGCCGACGAGGCCGAAAGGCTCATCGGGGGTTTGTTCGTCCACCAGCAGCTCGACGAGTTGGCGCGCCATCCGGTCGAGCGTGCGCGCCAGGTCCGTCTCGTCCATGATCTGCGCCTTGATGCGGTCGGACGGCGGAAACGGCTGCATGGAGGGCGGGGTTGGGGCGGGGCAAGATACGGTGGGGAATAATGGTCAATGGTCAACGTTCAATGGCCAGTGGTCAATGAGGGCACGTGCCTTTTCCCGTTAGCAGTTGACGATTGACCATTGACGAATTAACCATTTTCTATCTCCTATGCTTCTTGACCCCGAAGTCGTTTCGCGCCTCAAGAACATGGAGCTTCGGGCGCGCCTCATCGTCGAGGGCTTCATCACGGGGCTACACAAGAGTCCGTACCACGGCTTCTCGGTCGAGTTTGCCGAGCATCGGCCCTACAACCCCGGCGACGAACTGAGGCGGCTGGACTGGAAGGTGCTGGCCAAAACCGACCGGCCTTACGTAAAGATGTTCGAGGAGGAGACGAACCTGCGCCAGCACGTCGTGCTCGACACGTCGGCCTCGATGCGCTACAAGGGGAAGGCTGCCGTCTCGAAACTCGAATACGGCGCGTACCTGGCCGCCGCGCTCCACCTGCTCATGTTGCGCCAGCGCGACGCCGCCGGCCTGCTCGCCTTCGACGAGCGCGTGCACACGGTGCTGCGCCCCAGCGCCTCGATGGCGCACCTGCGCAGCCTGCTCGTCACGCTCGAAAAGCTGCTGGTGGCGCCGGCAGCGCCCGCGCACACACAGGCGGCGCAGGCCCTGGCCGAGATTGCCGAGCGCATCGGGCGCCGGGCACTCGTCGTGCTCATCTCCGACCTGTTCGAAGGCACCGCCGACCACGAAAGCGTGCTCCGCGCGCTGCGCCGCCTCCGCCACCAGGGCCACGAGGTACTCGTCTTCCACGTGCTCGACAGCGCGACGGAGCGCCGCCTCGACTTCGACAACGTGCCCGTGCGCTTCGTGGACAGCGAGACGGGCGAGGAGATGACGCTCCAGCCGGGTCAGCTTCAACCCGCCTACACCGAAGCCATTGCGCACTTTTCAGAGCGTTTCCGGCGCGGCTGTCTCGAACAGCACATCGACTTCGTCGAGATTGACACGGGCCGCCCCTTCTCGGACGC
>CBDUBO010000317.1:0-3860 GCA_965365405.1 uncultured Rhodothermales bacterium
TTGACCTCTTCTTCCAGATCAAGGCCGACGAGATCGCCGGGATGCTGGAACGCTCTGCGCGAGCCGGCGAGGCCTACGGCCTGCTTGCCGCCATGGACCAGGTCAACTCCGCCAAGTACCAGCGGCTGCTCAACTGAACGCGGTGCGAAAGGGGGGACTCGAACCCCCACGGGTGTTACCCCACCAGATCCTCGCATACAGGATCTCCTCCTGTGTGCCCACCATCAAATAAGTTTGATTTTGCGTCGTCGTTGTCTCATCCCTCGGTGCTTATCGGACGAAAGGTGCAGGAAAGGCGAAAGCCGACTTCTGCGCCTCAGAATTGCCTTTTCGAGGTAGTGCCAGAGAAGGGACTCGAACCCCCACGCTCTTTCGAGCACAGCATCCTAAGTGCTGCGTGTCTACCATTCCACCACTCTGGCTTACTGTCGCTTCATGCCCCAAGTCTTGGTTTGCTGGTGGCAGTTTGGACAGAGGAATCGCAAGTTAGCAAACTGATGATCGGAGTTGTCGCCATTGATATGATCTACATGGAGGGTGATCGGCTCGCCCAACCATGTGGTGATCTCGCACCTGTTGCAGACATACGGCCACCCAATTTGGGTTAGGCGCTTGGCGAGCTTACTCGTTGGGTACGCAGATCCACGCCGGAAAACCTCTTCATCTGGCAGGCGCTTAAAGCGAGCGGCACGCTCGATACGAGCATCTGTGCTTTGAAGCAGCCCTCGCGCCCACCCTTGCCCTCTAAAATGACTCGTGTCAAGCCCCGAAGCCGCAATGCGCTGCCTGATCATGCGGTAATTACCACCCGTACGCTTGAGTTTAAATGCGTCAAGCACTTGCCCAATCGAGTTGCAACCGGCGACGATTGGCTGCAGAACTGTTGCCGAGTACTTGCTGATTCGAGGCATGATTGCGACTGAGTCTGGCGCGTCTGCCAATTCCGCCACTCTCGCAGGTGTCTCGAAGATAACACCGCGCGTGGAATCCCGTCTCGGCCCGCGCCGGTACAGCCTGCCCTTCAAGCTTTATTTGCCATATGTCCTTTCCCTTTCGCCTTCTCGTCGTGCTCGTCCTGGTAGCGGGCTGCTCGGCACCCCGTCAGACAGCCGTCATCACCGAGCGGCCCCAGGCCCCAGCCGACACCACGCCGCGCCCGCGTCCGCCTGACGTCATTGCCATCACGCCGCCCGTGACGGCCACGTCCGCGGAGCGCAACCCGGCGCTCGACACCGTGCGCGCCGGGCGCTTCGATGCGGGCAAGATGTGGACGTTCGACAACCCGCCGCTCGAATACTTCCGCGAAGCTTACGGCTTTGCGCCCGACACGGCGTGGTTCCGGCAGGCGCGGCTGGGCGCGCTCCGCTTTGCCACCTACTGCTCGGCCTCCTTCGTCTCGCCCAACGGGCTGGTGATGACCAACCACCACTGCGGACGCGAAAGCGTGACGGACGTGTCGAAAGAGGGCGAAAACCTGCTCGACAGCGGCTTCTACGCCTCCTCGCTGGCCGAAGAGCGTAAAGTGGACGAACTGTTCGTGGACCAACTCATCGAGATCCGCGACGTGACCGCCGACGTGTACGCCGCCCAGCGCGGCATCGAGGGGCGGGCGGGACAGGCCGAAGCGCGCGCGCGCCAGGCCGAAG
Source organism: uncultured Rhodothermales bacterium (assembly GCA_965365405.1). GTDB lineage: Bacteria > Bacteroidota > Rhodothermia > Rhodothermales > BA12 > CBDUCD01. The sequence continues at coordinate 1,647 of CBDUBO010000317.1, forward strand.
GGCTCGAAGAAAAGCTCAAAGCCGACGCCCAGCGCCGCGACCCCAACCTCGAAGTGCAGGTGATCGCGCTCTACGACGGGGCGAAGTACTCGGCCTACACCTTCCGCCGCTACAAGGACGTGCGCCTCGTGATGGCCCCGGAACTCCAGCTCGGCTTTTTCGGCGGCGACCCGGACAACTTCACCTACCCGCGCTACGCGCTCGACGTGTCGTTTTTCCGCGTGTACATGGACGACAAGCCGTTCCAGTCGCCCTACTATTTTCGCTGGAGCACCGCGGGCGTGGACGAGGGCGAGCCCGTCTTCGTCGTCGGCAGCCCCGGCTCCACGTCGCGCCTGGCGACGGTGGCGATGCTGGAGTACGAACGCGACGTGGCGCTGCCTGCCCAGCTCAACGCCCTCGAACGGCGCATGGACGTGCTGGGCCGCTACATCGAGGCCCATCCCGAAGAAGCAGAGGCGCACGACCTGCGCAACGCCTACTTCGACCTCTCCAACAGCCAGAAATCCTTCACGGGCCAGCTCGGTGGCCTGCGCGACCCGTACCTGATGGCGCGCAAGCGGGCCGCTGAAACACGCCTTGCTGCCGACATCGCCGGGAGCGACTCGCTGCGTGGCGCGGCGGGCACGCTGCTCCAGGAGATTGCCAACGTGCAGAAGGCGCGGCGCAGCGCGGCCGCGCAGGCCGAGGCGTTCGAGTTTTTCGCCTCGCCGCCTTTCGACTCGCCCATTCTCACGCGTGCCACCTACGCCTACTTCCTGACGCTCCTGCGTCGCAACGGCGCGCCGCCCGAAACCATCTCCGACTACCGCAAGCAGGCCCTCGAACAACCCTACTGGCCTGCCAGCCTGGAGCAGCGCATGGTGGCGCTGCGCCTGCGCGAGTTGCGCGATGTGCTCGGAGCCGACCATGCCGTCGTGCGCGGCGTGCTGGCGGGCGGCACGCCTGAAGGCGTGGCCGAGCGGCTGGTGAACGAGACGGCCCTCAACGACTCGACGCGCTACCGCAAAATCCTCGACGACGGCCTGGGTAGCGATGCGTTTGCCGACGTGGCCGGGGCCATCGTGCCGCTGTATCTGGCGACGGCGCAGGCGCAGCAGGGCTACGGCGAAACCGAGGATGCCTTGCTGGCCGGGCTCGCCCAAGCGCGCTTCGCGCTCTATGGCACCAACATCCCGCCCGACGCCTCGTTCTCCCTCCGCATCGCCGACGGGGTGGTGAAGGGCTACGACTACAACGGCACCCGCGCGCCCTGGCACACCACGTTCTACGGCCTCTACGACCGACACTACAGCCACAGCGGCGACTCGGCGTGGGCGCTGCCGCAGCGCTGGCTGACGCCGCCCGCCACGTTCTCGCTCCGCACGCCCTTCAACTTCGTCTCCACCAACGACATCACCGGGGGCAACTCGGGCTCGCCCGTGCTCAACCGCAACCTCGAAATCGTCGGTATTGCCTTCGACTCCAACATCGAGGCCCTCCCCAACGAGTACGTTTTCCGCGAACTCGCCGGCCGCACCGTGTCGGTGGATGCGCGGGGTATCCTCGAAGCGCTTGATGATCTCTACGACGCCGACCGCATCGCGCTCGAACTGACGACGGGCCGCGTCTACGACACTGAGGCCGCTGCTGATGCCGCGCGCGGCAACTGACCTGACGGAAGAAACCCCTCGGAGAGCGGTCAGCTTCCCGAGGGGTTTTCGATGAGGGAAATCAGCATGGGTGTCACGTCCAGCAGCGAGGTGGCGCGGTCGAAGGCGTCCGCGCCGCGCCCCAGCACGGCGAGGGGCACCGGATTTCGGGTGTGGCTCCGCGTGCCAGATGCTTCGATGTTGCCGTGATCGCTCGTGACGACGAGCGTGTCGCGGGCCGGGTCAAAGCGTTCGAGGTAGGCCGTCAGAAAGGCGTTCACGTCGGCCAGGACGGCGGCGGGAGAGAGGCCGCCGCGCCCGTGCCCGGCCTTGTCGGTCAGGAAGTACTCGAACAGCGTCAGGCGGTGCTGCCGGGCCAGCCCGTGCAGGCGCGCCCCCGCCTCGTGGGGCGTGATCACGGGCGTGTCCAGGCCCAGCCCCTCGCGCCAGCCCTGGCCCGTCAGGTCGGCAGCGAGCGCTGTTCCAGCACGCAGGTCGCCTGTGGTGCGGAGCGCCACGCCGGCGGCACGGCACATGCGCGTCGTGGTGCTCCAGCGGCCCGTCTGCTCGTTGTAGGAGAAGA
>CBDUBO010000318.1:0-3853 GCA_965365405.1 uncultured Rhodothermales bacterium
TCGCGCCACTCCTGCTCATCCTCCGGGCGGTAGCGGATCGCGGCGGCGATGGCGTCGTGCCCCTCCTTGAAGATGTCGGCGGACACGTCCAGCGTGTCGCCGACCTCGCGCTTGATGGCGTAACGGCCGCAATCGAGCTCCGGTACCACGTTCTCGATCACCATTGCCGCCGTGGCCTATGCCACGAGCCAGTTCGGGCCGCGCCTGTTGAGCAACTTCATGCGCGACCGAGGTAACCAGGTCACGCTGGGCACCTTCATCGCCACGTTTCTCTACTGCCTGCTCGTGCTGCGCACCATCCGCGCCGCCGACGAGCCCGCGCAGGGCGCAAACGCACCGGACGTGGTGGGAGCATTCGTGCCGCACATCGCCATGCTGGCCGCGCTGGGGCTGGCCATGGCCTCGGTCGGGGTGCTCATTTACTTTATCCACCACGTACCCGAGCAGATCCATGCCGGACGCGTCGTAGCCCAGATCGGGCGGGACCTCATCCGCAGCCTGGAGCGGCTCTTTCCCGAAAAGATGGGCCAGGCCCCGCCTGACGGCGACGACGCCGGATTGGAACGGCTCACCGCCGATTCCCTGTCGGTTTCCGCGCCCACTTCCGGGTTCGTGCAGTATGTGGACGGCGGCACGCTCGTGCGCCTGGCCTGCGAACACGATGTGGTGATGCTCATCGAAACGCCGCCCGGCGATTTCGCCCACGTCTCGCTTCCGCTCGCGCGCATCTCGCCTGCCCGCAATGCCACGCCTAAGCTGGAAAAAGCGGTGCAGCAGGCGTTCACTTTTGGAGCCGTGCGCACGCTCACGCAGGACACGCGCTTTCTGGTGGACGAGCTGGCCGAGGTGAGCGGACGGGCGCTCTCGCCCGGCATCAACGACCCGTTCACGGCCATCAACTGCGCCGACTGGCTCACCAGTGCCGCCATCGTGCTGGCGCAGCGCGCCGTGCCGCAGTCGCACCGTTACGACAGCGAAGGGCGGCTCAGGCTGGTGGCTCCAGCGGTGGACTTCGCCACGCTCACACGCCGCGCCTTCGACGGCACACGCCCCTACGTGGCCCGCGACCGCAACGCGGCCCTGCATCAGATGAAGTGCTTTTCCCAGATCGCCCGCGCCATTACGCGCACCGAGGACGGACGGGAGCTGGCGGCCCTCGTGCGCCGCTTCCATGCCGAAGCACGGCCCACGATGGTAGCCGACGAGGACGCCCGTGAACTGGACGCCCGCCGCGATGCCATCCTACAAATGCTCGGCGCACGAGAGGCGGTGCCGGTGTAGGCGCTTCGCGGGTGAGTGGTACGCTCGGCTGCGCCTACACGTCAAACCCCTGCGCCTCCAACTCCTTGATCTTGCGGTAGAGCGTGCGCTCGGAGATGCCGAGGGCCTGCGCCGACTGCCGCCGGTTGCCGTCGAACTGCTGGAGGGCCCGGGCGATCAGTTCGCGCTCGACCTCTTCGAGCGGGCGGATGTCGGGCTCAGGCTCGGCGGGCCGGGGGCGCTCGCGCTCCTCGATCTCGAACGGCACGTCCTCGATGGCGCTGCCGCCCGCGTAGGCTCCATCGGGGTAGGTGGCATCGGCGCGGATGGCCCCGTCGCGCACGATGACGAAGCCCTCGCCCCTGGGTCCGCCGCGCATTCCGTCCAGGTCCTCGCGGGCAATCTGGAGGCCGGTGACGAGCTGGGTGATCTGCTCTTTGAGATCGCGCATGTCGAGCCGTAGTTCGAGCAGGGCGCGGTAGAGCAGTTCGCGCTCGCGCCCGTCGTCGCGGCTTCCGTCGTGGGTGCGCGCGTCGCGCAGGGCGGGCAGCAGCATCGAGGGGGCCGGGGCCGAGACGCCGCGCAGGTAGGGCCGGAGGTCGTCCGCCGTGAGCAGGTCGCCGCGCAGGAGCACGACGGCCTGCTCGGCCACGTTGCGCAGCTCGCGCACGTTGCCCGGCCAGCCGTACTGCTGGAGCAGCCGCGTGGCGTCGTCGGTGAGTTGGCGCGGGCCGGCGTTGTAGCGCTGCGCCGCGCGGTGCAAAAAGTAGCTGAACAGCAGCGGGACATCCTCGCGCCGCTCGCGCAGCGGTGGCAGGTCGATGATGACGGTGGCGAGGCGGTAGTAGAGGTCTTCGCGGAAGCGTCCCGCCCGCACCTCGTCGGCCAGATCGCGGTTGGTGGCCGCGATGACGCGCACGTCTGCCTGACGCGGCGTGGACGCGCCGACGCGCGTGTAGGTGCCGCTTTCGAGCACGCGCAAGAGGCGCACCTGCGCCGCAGCCGGCATCTCGCCGATCTCGTCGAGAAAGATGGTGCCGCCGTCGGCTTCTTCGAAATAGCCCGTCCGCCGCTCGACGGCCCCCGTGTACGCGCCCTTCTCAGCCCCGAAAAGCTCGCTCTCGATGAGTCCTTCGGGGATGGCCCCGCAGTTGACGACGACGAGCGGGCGGTGCTTGCGCGGCCCGAGGGCGTGGATGGCCTGGGCGATGAGTTCTTTGCCCGTGCCGCTCTCGCCCTGCACCAGTACCGTCACGTCGGTGCGGGCCACCTGGCGCACGCGGTCTATGACCCGGTAGAGCGAGGGCGCATTGCCCAGAATGCCAAACCGTTCCTGAATTGCGTCTCGATCCATACTTGTTTTGCGGTAGGATCGCATTCACGACCGACCGGCGGGGCGCGTTCCGAACCGACCGGCTGGAACAGCCTGCGGGCGAACCGTGGAATGGCCTCCGGACCAGTTTACCGGCGGAAGCTGCGGTGCAGGTGCAGCACGCGGCGCGTGGCAGAAATCCCATCGCCAAAGCGCTTCGTCCCGTCGGCGCGCATCCGGGGGGCGTGCTCTTTCAGGTACTGGTCGAGCGCCGCCTGGCTCTCGATGCGGTACTGCGCCACGAACCGACGCCCGCTTTCGTCCGGTGCGTCCTCGAAAACCTCGGCTTCGACAAATCCTTCGAAGCCCAGCATCTCGCCCACGTGCTGTTCGAGCCAGTCGCGGTAGGCGTCGGCCAGGGGCGCTGCGACATGGACGTTGACTTCGTAGAGCAGCATTGCTGAGGGGAGTACGAGTGTGACGGGGTAGAGAGAACAGGAGGCAAACGCGCCGCGCTGCTTCTGCACCGGAACCGCGCCGGCTGGCTCTTTGTCCCGCCCCTTTCCATTTCAGCCTGCGCGAGCCCTTCTTCTCAACCCTCCCTTGTATGGATCTCGGCCTTAAAGACCGATGCGCCGTCATTACCGGCGCGGCGGGCGACATTGCCCTTGAAACCGCTCGCTTTCTGCTTGCCGAAGGCTGCCACCTCATCCTCACCGACATCGACGAAGAGGAATTGCAGCAGGCCGCCCAAAAGCTCGATGGCGGCAGCCGCGTCCAGACCGTCGTGGCCGACCTCACCAGCCAGGCGGGTGCCGACAGGGTTCGGGTGCAGGCCGGCAGGCACGCCGACATCCTCGTCCACGCTGCCGGCGTGACGGGCGCCAAGGGCGATCCGCTGCGCGACATCACCGAGGACGACTGGAATGAGGCGTGGCAGACCGACTTCCTGTCTGCCGTGCGCGTCTCGAAAGCTTTTATCCCGCCCATGCTCGACAAGGGGTGGGGTCGGGCCGTGTTCGTCACGTCCGAAAACGTGGCGCAGCCCTACCCGGACGAGGTGGTGTATAACGCCGCCAAGGCCGCCCTGCTGAGCTTTGCCACCGGCATGAGCCAGGTGTACGCGCCTCAGGGCGTGCTCATCAACTGCGTGGCCCCCGCCTTTATCGAAACCGACATGACGGACGGCATGATGGAAAAGCGGGCCAGAGAGCAAGGCGTGAGCGTCGAAGAAGCCGTTGCGTCGTTTCTCGAAGAGGAGCGCCCCCACCTGGTGCTGAA
>CBDUBO010000319.1:0-3849 GCA_965365405.1 uncultured Rhodothermales bacterium
AAGAAGATCGAGGACGCCCGCGAGGAGAAAAACCGCGTCGTGAAGGCGCAGAAGTTCGAGGAAGCCGCCCGCCTGCGCGACACCGAGAAAAAGCTGCTCGACGAGCTCGAAGCGGCCAAACAGGAGTGGGAGCGCAAGGCCGAGACCGAAATCCACGACGTGACGCCGCAGAGCATGGCCGAAGTGGTGGCTATGATGACGGGCATTCCGGTGGACAAGATTTCGCAGAGCGAGAGCCGCAAGCTCATGGAGATGGAAAAAGCGCTCCAGGGCCGGGTGATCGGGCAGGACGAGCCCATCGTCAAGCTCAGCCGCGCCATCCGCCGCACGCGCGCCGGCCTCAAAGACCCCAAGCGTCCCATCGGCTCGTTCATCTTCCTCGGCCCGACGGGCGTGGGCAAGACGGAGCTTGCCAAAGTTCTTACGCAGTACCTGTTCGACAACCAGGACGCCCTTATCCGCATCGACATGAGCGAGTACATGGAGAAATTCTCCGTGTCCCGCCTCGTCGGCGCGCCTCCGGGCTACGTGGGCTACGAAGAAGGCGGCCAGCTTACCGAGAAAGTGCGACGCAAGCCCTACTCGGTCGTGCTGCTCGATGAGATCGAGAAGGCGCACCCGGACGTGTTCAACATCCTGCTCCAGGTGCTCGACGACGGCATTCTGACCGACGGACTCGGCCGCCGGGTGGACTTCCGCAACACGATCATCATCATGACCTCGAACATCGGGGCGCGGGACATCAAGAACCTGGGCAAGGGCATGGGTTTCTCCACCAACACCGATGACAGCTTCGACTACTCGAAGATCAAGTCCACGGTAGAGGATGCCCTCAAGCGTGTCTTCAACCCGGAATTCCTCAACCGCATCGACGACGTGATCGTGTTCCACCCGCTGGAGAAGAAGCACGTCTTCGAGATCATCGACCTGATGCTGGCCGACCTGCTCAAGCGCACGCACGACCTGGGCATATCGGTCGAGTTGACGGACGAGGCCAAGACGTACCTCTCGGACAAGGGCTACGACCCGCAGTTCGGCGCGCGGCCCCTCCGCCGCACGCTGCAGAAGTACGTTGAAGACCCGATGGCCGAGGCGCTGCTCAACGAGACGCTGAAAGAAGGCGACACGATTGTCCTGGGCTACGACGCCAAGAAATCGCCCACCGAGCTGACCATCAAGACGAAGAAAACCAAAAAGGCCGCGGCCTCGGCAGCCGACAAGTCCGACGCCCCGGAGCCCGAAGAGGAGGAACCCGCCAAGGGCGAGTAACCTTTCCTTCCGAAACGGACATAGCCGCCCTCCGACGTGTCGGGGGGCGGCTTCTTTGTGGCTCCAAGTCCAATTCACCGCGGACGCACAACCTCGAAGGGAGTGCGCCATAGACCGCAGGCTATCAGCGACCCCGCCTCATGCCCCGCCTTCTGCCCCTGCTGCTGGTGTTTCTCCTGGCCTCGTGCGCTGCTGAGCGCCGCTTCGAAGTGCAAGGCCGTGTCGTCGGTTTCGGCGACGATAGCCGCACGGTGATCGTCGCCCACGAGGACGTGCCCGGCTTCATGCCGGCCATGACGATGCCGTTCAAGACGCGCGAACTGCCGCACGAGATCGGCTACGGAGACGCCGTCGGCTTCACGCTTGTCGTGACGAAGAAGGACTCCTGGATCGAAGACCTGGCGCTGCTGCCGGACACCGCTGTGGCCCCGCTCCAGGTGGAGAAGAAACCACAGGACGCCATCCTCGACGCGGGGGACGTACTGCCCCCCGCTGCGCTCGTGGACGAAGAAGGCAAGCTTTTCGACCTGGCGGACTACCGCGGCAAAACGCTCGTGGTGGACTTCATCTACACGCGCTGCCCCCTACCCGACTTCTGCCCGCTGCTCAGCAACCGTTTCGCCGAGTTGCACGGTCGGCTGGCGGGCGACACGACGGTGGCGCTCCTGAGTGTGACCCTCGACCCGGCCTTCGACACGCCGGAGGTGCTGAAGGCGTACCGGGATCGCTACACACGTACCCCGAATGGCTGGCGCATGGGCACGGGCACGCCCGAGCAAGTCAAGTACGTGTGGTCGCTGCTGGGCCAGTTCGTACTCGACGACGGCCAGACGATTCAGCACAACCTGGTGGCTGTCGTTATCGGCCCCGACGGGCGCGTGCAGCGCTATTTCCGGGGCCAAGACTGGACGGTGGACGCGCTCGAAGAGGTTGTGCGAATGGCGCAGCGCACGCCAACTTCCTGACAGGGCGTCAGGAACAAGGGGTCCGTGTCTGCCTCAGTTGGTGCAGACGGCCTTGAGCACGCTGCGGCGCTTGGCCAGGCGGCCCCGCCAGTCGTCTTCGTCCAGTTCGGCCTCGCCGTAGTAGTACGACCAGTGGTCTACGCTCGCCTCACTCATCACGACCGTGTTGGACAGCAGCGCCGAGCGGCGCAGGGTGGGCTGCATCCCCATCTGGTGCACGAACTCGATCTCGCACGAACCACCCAGGGGCGTACGCTTGACTGAGAGCCAGTTGTCGCCGCACACCTGGCACGAGTAGAAATGCACTTCGTCAGCATCGTCCCCGATCTCGCCCAGGAACTGAGCGTCCGGGGGCAATTCGACGGGAACGACGGCTTCGGTGCCACAGGCTTTACACTTCAAGAATTCCATCACAGGTCGGCTGTTCGGTGTCTGCTTTCCGTACCAGACAGGCAGGTGCAAGAAAGGTGCCGTCTGGTCGGTGTTGCAACAACGAACTGGGGAGAGGGCTGATTCCCTGTTGAGGGGGAAAATGGGTGAAGGCACGTGCTTTTGCCTTCCGGAGGCTTTTCAGCGGACGCCGAGCAGGCGAGCACCGAGCCCTTCGAGCCCGAACGCCTGCGCGTAGCGCCGGAGCGTGCGCGCCAGTTCGTCCTGTACGAACCGCTCGGCTTCCTCTGCTCCCCCGGCAACACCGTAGAGCCGCTCGCGCAGGCGCGCGACGCGCGGCGTACCCAGCACATATCGGCTCGCCGTCTCGACGATCTGGCGCTGCCGCGCTTCGGGCAGGTGGCGCAGCTTTTCGGCGCGCTCACCCGGCAACAGCCATTTGCGCCACCGCCCGTCCTCTTCCAGGCTCTGCACAATCGTCTGCTCGAACTGCACGTCGCGGTTGCGGTTGCGCGCCGTGAGGGCCAGCAGGTGCAGCCGCCCGTACTCGGCAGCAGCCAGTTCGGGCCCCACATTGGCCGCCGCCACGCCCACCGCCGGGTAGCGGTCCAGGTCGGAGACGAAGTCCGTGAAATGGCCCTTGAGAAAGGTGCCGTGCGCCGCCATCCGATGCACGAGTGTGCGTGCGTGGGCGGCATCGAAGGCGGGCGAGAGCAGGTCGGTGCCCACGTTGGCGACGGTGAAGAGGGGCGTCGGGAGGGCAGGGTCGAGCCGTTCACGCAGGTGAGCCACGAAGCCCTCGACCGCGCTGGCGTCCAGGTGGCCGCCGCTTTCGCGCTCGGCGCTGACCTCGTAGGAAACGGGCGGCAAGCTTTGTCGCAGACGGAACGCTTCCGCGTGCGCGACAAGTGCAGCGGTACGGGTCAGCACGTCGGCGGGCAGCGCCGCCCCGTCGGGCCGGGTGGCGTCGAGGGTAGCGTCTATGTGGAGGTGTGTATAGCCTGCCAGCAGGCACACCTCGATGGCGTGTTCGGCCTGGCGCAGCGCCACGTCAGGCGGGTGCGCCTGCGCGCTGTCGCGGCACCACGGCCCGCCGTGGTCGAGGCCGACCAACACGGGCACCTGCAGGCCCACGCGCCGCACCTGCTGCCCCACGAACTGCACGAACGTGGCGGGCGTCCAGCCCGTGTAGCCCCCATCGGTGCCCACCTGGTTGAGCGTGGCA
>CBDUBO010000320.1:0-3813 GCA_965365405.1 uncultured Rhodothermales bacterium
GCCACGACGACGCCCGCGTCGCGCCCGAGCGAGAGCGTGAGGGTGTCGTCCGGGGTGCGGGAGTCGAGATGCGTGGAGCCGACAAACGCGCCTTCGAGGTAGAGATTTACGTCGCCGGGCTGGAGGCCGTGCCGGTCCCAGTCGGGCAGGCGCGCCGTCAGGTAGGCGGCCCTGTCCACGCGCGGCGCGGTATAGTAGGTGTAGCGCGCGGGCAGCGCCAGCTTCTGCACCTCCACCACGCGCGGGCGTCCGTCGGAGGGCAGCGTGTAGGGCGTGTTGATCACGTACTCGACTGTTGTCGTGCGCTCCACCTGTTCGACGGGTGGGGGCGCGGGCAGATTGCTCACCCCGCCTTCCATCGCGTCGCGGCTGTAGCTCACGACAACCTCCTGCAAGCTCTGTCCCTGCGCCAGGTAGAAATCCATGTGATCCGAGCGCAGGCTGCCAGCCATATCGAAATATCCCACAAAGGCAGCCCGGATGGTGCCGCGCGTGCCAGGGGGCAGGTCGAGCCGATAGCGCCCGTCCACATCCGTCGCCGTGCCGATTTGCGTGCCGGTTACGATGACGTTTGCGCCCGGCAGGCCCTCTCCCGTGGCTGCGTCGCGCACGGTGCCGGTGACAACGGTCGGGTTGGTCACGTACGCACCGTATTCGACGCGGCCCTGTGCCTGCCGGCGGCGCTGCGAGGGGTAGGAGAAGCCGAGCCGCAGGGGCACGAGCGTGGGTTGCGTGGCGCGGGCATAGGGGTCGCCCGTCGAGAGCGTCAGGCGCACGTTCTGCCAGTCCTCGCCCGTGTGCTGCTCCACGGCGGCGTTGAACGTCAGGTCGAGCAGGCGGTCGAGCGCGGCCACGCGCGCGTCGTAGCGCGGCTGCCACGACGCCCCGCCCACCACGTAGCGCAGCCGGAACTGCGCCGCGCCGGCCTGCGCCGTCCCTACCGTGACGACGATGGCGCTGGGCACGTTGCCCTGCCCGCGGCCGGTAAGCTGCCCAATTTCGCCCGCGATGCGCGCCCGCTCGGCGGTAAAGGTGGCCATGTGGCCCCGCAGAGCCTGCTCGCGCAGCTTGATGTCGGTGAGGCGGCTGCGGTAAAACTCGGCGGCGGCGCGAATCTCGGCGACGGTGGTGTTGGGCCCGAGGTCCTGATTGGCCAGCAGGAGCTGCTGCTCCTGCGCCAGCACGTCCAGCCGAATGCGGAGCGCGGCGAGGGTGTCATCCAGCACCGCGATGCGGCTGCGCAGGCGCTCCACGTCTGGGCGCGCGGCGGTGGTGTCGGCATAGTCGCGCCGCGTGGCGACGCCCAGGAGCGTGAAATCGCCTTCTCCTACGACCTCGACGCGCGAGGCGTCCAGCCCCGGCGGCAGGTCGCCGAAGACGAGGTCGGTCGTGCCGGGCCGTAGCCGCGTTTCGGCAAAGCGCTCGATTCGCGCGCCGTTCTGGTACACCGTCACCTGCTCGATGCGGGAGGCCACGGGCTGATCGGCGGGCTGCGCGAGCGCGGCGGGAACGAGCAGGGCGAAGAGCAGGAAAAGACGCATGGAACCAGCGAAAAAGAGGGGTGGACGGTACAGACGCAATTAATCACGCCTGCGCACGATACGGCACCTATTATTCGGGCGGATAGGCGGTAGGGCCGGTTAGAACGCAAAAAGGCGCTGCCGAGCCGTGCCGGCAGCGCCCGAGGGTGCGCGAGATGCGGGTTAGCGCGGCCCGCCGACCCCACCCCCTGAACCGTTGAAGGCCCTGAGCAGATTAATCACCTCCTCTGGTGTCGCAGCGGCCGCGCCGGATTTGGAGGAGGCGTCCGGACGGATGGTGCGTGGCGTGGGCAGGCTGGTGCTGATGGATTCCGCGTAGGCAAGTAGTGCATGGTCGAATGCCAGCGACGCCGTGCCGCAGCCGCTCACCACGTTCAACTCCGCCGTCAGCAACTCCCGCTGGTACACGGCAGCTACACCATGGGCGGGGCCGCCAAGGATGCTGTGTGCGCTGCGGAAGCGGAAGTAGTTGCCCGGCCCGAACTGGAATGGCACGGGCAGCAGCAGACGCTCGACCTCGTTGAGATAGTGCGCCAGAACCCCGGGCGCTACGTCGGCCTGGAGGCTATCCTGGAGGATGGCCAGCCGGAACTGGCGCTCCCAGTAGATGACGCCTTTACCCTTGGTGGGCGTTTTGCCCGTGAGGAGGTCGGACGTGACGCCGCGCACGTCCATCTCGAAGCCGAAGTCGGCATCAGAGCGGTCGGGCCCCACGGTCACTGTCTGCTGCGCTGCACCACTGCCGGTGTACGTGTGCGTGCTGTAGAGCATGGCATTGAAATGCCCGGCGGCAGTGGCAGGTATGGAGAGCGTATAGGCACCCGCTGGCACGCTGAAGGCAAACGTGCCTTGGTCAGTAGTTGTGGCGGTGTAAACGAATGGGCCTTGTTCGAGCCGGACGACGACGTCTTCGAGGCCGGACTCAGAGGCATCTCGGACGGCGTCGGCGTCGGCGTCTGCGAACACCGTTCCGCTGATGCTGAACGAGGGGGCGCACCCCCCGTCACTTTCGACGCGGACGGCGTTCACGTCGAACCCGTCGCCCCTGCGGCCCCGGTTCACGAAGAGCGCCCGGTCGGTGCGGTCCACCAGGCGCACGAAGCGCGTGCACAGGTTGGCGGGATGGGCAGTGGGCCGCGTGTTGGCCGCCGTGCCGTCGTTGCGGGCAGTGCCGATGTAGTGCCAGGGGCCCGAGGCTTCTTCAGAGACGTACACGTCGGCGGTTTCGAGCGGCGCGCGGCTGCCATACGTCTCCTCGAAAACGGTGACGGTGAGGGCCTTGAGGCGGTAGCCGCGTGCAAAACCCAGCACAAGTTCGCCTTCCAGCGTGTTCGTCTCGAGCCGGTCGAAGCCCAGGCTGAAAAAGTCGGTGTCGGGGGCGCCGAGGGCCGAGTTTGGGTCGCTACGGCTGGGGGCGACGGGGCCCGATGGTACCTCCTGACCCTGTATCGCTGCTACGACGGTGTCCGCATAGATGCCTAGCTTGGCGCTGGATACACCGCCCACTTCGACGTGGAGCAGAGGGGGCGAGGACAGGGGGACGCTGGAATCCTCCAGGCTGTCGCACGAGGCGATGAGCAAGCACAGGGCAGGAAGAAGAGCCCAGCGCAGGGAAGCATGGGGGGCCATGTCGGAAGGGGAAGAGAGGATAAAGGGTGGCTCTGTACATCACGACAAGAGCCGAAATGGGCGGTGCGCCTCCTCTGGGCCGAGAGCAAACAACAGAACGGAAAAGCCACACGGCGCACCTGAGCACTGAGAAGGTAGGCGGCAGCCTGTACAAGTTCAATGGCTGCCCGTGCATCCCGAAACAGGCCCGGAAACTGAGCCCTGCCGAAGTGGGAGGCGGGGGCGCATTACATTTTGCTGACAGGCTCGTAACACGGCTGCTTCTTGAGTATGCTCTGCCACACCCAACCCATTGCATGAATAAGTCCATCCTCTTGCTGGCCACGCTGCTCGCCGGCAGCGCAGGACTCGTGCGAGGCCAGGTGTTGCCCTTCAGCTACTACACGACCGACAGCGAGGTTAATGCACTGCCCTCTGCAGAAGTCCACAAAGTCTATCAGGACGCACAGGGGTTTCTCTGGATGGCCGTGTTCTCCTCCGGCCTGGTGCGCTACGATGGGCATCGCATGGAGCTATACGGCATCGAGGACGGGCTGCGCGACGTGGCTGTATGGGATGTGCGCGAGGATGCGGCGGGGCGGTTGTGGGTAGCCTCTAACGGCGGGCTGTCGGTTTCGGAAGAGCCCCTGGCGGCCTACAACAC
>CBDUBO010000321.1:0-3795 GCA_965365405.1 uncultured Rhodothermales bacterium
TCGGTCGTCATCGTCAACTACAACGTGCGGGCGTTTCTGGCGCAGGCGCTCCGCTCGCTCAGCCGTGCCGGGCGCGGCCTGAAGGTGGAGACGTTCGTGGTGGACAACGCCTCGGCGGACGATTCGGTGGCCTACGTGCGCCGCCACTTTCCCCACGTCTGCGTGATCGCCAACCGCGACAACGTGGGCTTCGGGAAGGCCAACAACCAGGCCATCGAAAAGGCGCGGGGGCGGCACGTGTTCGTGCTCAACCCGGACACCATCGTGCAGGAGGACACGCTGCGCACCCTCGTCGCCTTTCTCGACACGCACCCCGAGGCCGGGGCCGTGGGGCCGATGATTCTCAACCCCGACGGCACGTTCGCGCCCGAAAGCCGCCGCTCGTTCCCCACGCCCGAGGTCGCGTTTTACCGCATGGCGGGGCTGAGCCGCCTGTTTCCCCGCAGCCCCCGCTTCGGGCGCTACAACCTCACCTACCTGCCGCGCGACCAGGTGGCCGAGGTGGACGCGCTCTCCGGCTCCTGTATGATGGTGCGGCGCGAAGCACTTGTCGGCGCGCGCGGCGCGGGCCTGTTCGACGAGGACTTCTTCATGTACGGCGAGGACCTCGACTGGTGCTACCGCATCCAGCAGGCGGGATGGAAGATTTTCTACACGCCCGCCACGCAGATCATCCACTACAAAGGGGAGAGCACCAAAAAGGGCGAGTTGCGCTACGTGCGCCTCTTCTATGGCGCAATGCTCCTGTTCGCGCAGAAGCACCTGGGGGCCGGGCAGGGCGGCGGCCTGCTGGGCGTTGGCCTGCGGGCGGCCATTCTGGGCCGTGCCGCCGTGGGCGCGGCCAAGCGCTGGACGGGCCGCCTCGCCCCCGTCGCCTTCGACGCCGCCGCGGGCATCGCCGCGCTCGTGCTGGCCACGCTGACGTACTTCGGCGGCAGCCTGAGCCGGCTGGGGCCACGCTTCTTTTTCACCGTCGGGGCCATGTTCGTGGGGTTTACCCTCCTGGGCACGCTGGCCGCGGGCGGCTACCGGCGGCTACGCTGGCTGAGAAGGCTGCCGCCCGTGCTGGGCGCGACAGGGGCGCTCGTGCTCGTGGCCACCATTTCGTTTTTCGCCAAGTCGCTCGCCTTCTCGCGCGCCACGCTCGCGCTTGCCTACCTCTTCGCGCTCCTGCTGCTGCTGGGGTGGCGGCTGTGGGTGCGAGCGCGGCAGCGCGGCACGGGGCGCGCCGTGTTCGTAGGGCCCAAGCACGAGGCCGAACGCCTGCGCGAACGCCTCGCCACGCACCCACGCCCGCCCTTTGAACTGGCCGGATACGTGTTCGACAACCACGGGCGCGGGCCGGTGCGCTACCTCGGCCCGCTGCGCAACCTGCGCGCCTACGTCCGCTTCGAGCGTGCCGACAACGTCGTCTTCAGCCCGGATGCGCTCCCGGCCTACGCCATCTTCGGGCAGATGCGTGCCCTTTCCGACCTGCCCGTGCAGTTCCGCATGATGGCCCCGGACGGCCCCTACGTGATCGGCAAGGCGTCTATCGATGCCGTAGCGCTTGTCGAGGCCGAGGAAATCTTGGGGCGGGGCCGCAGCAACGCCGCCCGGCGCGGCTTCGAGATCGCCGTCGCCCTCGTGCTCGTGCTGCTGCGCCCGCTGGCACGCCTGCGCGCCCCGCGCGACGCCCGCTGGGCGCGCATCGCCCACCTCAGCACCAGCTGGCGCGATTTACTGATGGGGCGCGTGGCCGTGGCCGGCTACGACCCCGCCGACGCCTACCAGCCGCCTCCAGCGTGGGGCCTGCGCCCCGGCCTCGTCCAGCCCCCGCACAGCGGCGACGCCGAAAAAGCCTATGGCCAGTACGCCCAGCACGAGAGCGCCCGCGTGGACCTGGCCCTGCTGCGGCGGTACGTAAATGGTCCATGATGAACGCTCAATCGTCAATGGAGGGAAACCTGGCATCTTTCGCTATTGACCAGTGACGATTGACGAATTGCCCATTCCCCGTGCGCCTCTTTCTCGCCCTCGCCCTGCCGGACGCCTTGCGCAGTGCCCTCGCCGCGCTGCGGTCGGACATCCCTGGCGCGCGGTGGGTGCCCGCCCCCAACCTTCACGCCACCCTTCACTTTCTCGGCGAAGTGCAGGCTGAAACGGCAGAGGCGCTGGCCAGCGAGGTGCATGGGCTCGCGTTCGCGCCCGTTCCCCTCGCGCCTGCGGGGCTGGCCGCGTTTCCTTCGCCCCGCAGGCCCCGGGTGCTGGTCGTTAAGCTCGCTTCCAACCCGTCCTTCGAGGCGCTTCATGCGGCCACGGCAGCGGCCATCGCGCGGCGCGGCTTCGTGCCGGAGGCGCGGCCTTTTCGCCCGCACGTGACGGTGGCCCGGCTCAAAAACCCGGACGCAGCCTCGGTGCAGACTTTTCTGCACGCACCACCTGCCTTGCCTGCTGCGGTGGCGCGCCAGGTGGCGCTGTACGTGAGCACGCCCGCGCCCGGCGGCTCACACTACGCGCCGCTCGCGGTGGCCACGGCTACGTGAATACAAAAAAGGCCGCAAGCGTGCTGCCTGCGGCCCCTCTTTTTCGACTCGGCGGAATGCATGTCAGCCGTTGCGGCCTCCACGGCGCGGGCGGTTTGCGGCCTCCGCGGCCAGCAGCTTACGGTACTTCTCGACCTGTTCGGAGGTCAGGAGGGCTTCGACGGCCTTGGTGTGTGCTTCGCGGCGGGCCATCAGGGCGTCGCGGTCGGGGCGGGTGCCCGCGGCGCGCATCGCCTGCATTTCTTCGTTCTGCTCGGCCAGCAGGGTGCGGAGCGCGTCCGCCTGCGCGTCGGTGAGGGCGAGGGCCTCGTCGAGCTGCGCAACACGTGCTTCGAGCCGCTGGGCGGGGTCTGCATCGCCCCGCATCCTTCCGCCCTGCTGGGCGAAAGCAGGTGCGGCCGTAGCCACGAGGAGGAGCAGCAGCGTGAGAATGCGAGGCATGGCAGATCAGGGGTTGGTTGGAAAGACGCAAGATGCCTCTGCACCTGTGGCGGCGGTGTCACGGAAATCCCTCTGTTCCATGCCATCGCTCGGCGCGGATGGAGGCGTGCCCCTCCGGCCCGGCTGAACCTGCGCGCCTTTTGCGGGTTGCCCGCCCTTGTCGTGCCTCCCCTCGCCCTTATGCCCACCACGCACCTGCTCGATTTCGAGAAGCCCATTTACGAGCTGGAGAGCAAGCTCGACGAAATGCGGGCGCTCGACGCCGCCACGCCCGACCTCGACCTCTCGCCCGAAATCCGCGCCCTCGAGCGGCGCGTCGCCGAGCTTCAGCGCAGCGTCTACCGCAACCTCACGCGCTGGCAGCGGGTGCAGATCGCCCGCCACCCGCTCCGTCCCTACACGCTCGACTACGCCGACGCGCTCACGGACGACTTTTTCGAGCTGCACGGCGACCGCGCCTTTGGCGACGACCCGGCCATCGTGGGCGGGCTCGGGCGCTTCAAAGGCAGCCGCTGGGACTACCGCGACCGCACCGTCATGCTTATCGGCCACCAGAAGGGCCGCGACACTAAGAGCCGCAAGCTGCGCCGCTTCGGGATGCCCAACCCCGAAGGCTACCGCAAGGCGCTCCGCCTCATGCGCATGGCCGCCAAGTTCGGCAAGCCCGTCGTGACGCTGCTCGACACGCCGGGCGCGTTTCCCGGACTCGAGGCCGAGGAACGCGGACAGGCCGAGGCCATCGCCAAGAACCTGCTCGAAATGGCCCGCCTGCCCGTGCCCATCGTCGTCGTCGTGATCGGCGAAGGCGCGTCGGGCGGTGCGCTCGGCA
>CBDUBO010000322.1:0-3794 GCA_965365405.1 uncultured Rhodothermales bacterium
TGGACCGAACTCGTCGAACTGCTCGACTGGGTGTGCGAGCACTGGCAAGAGCCGGACGACGGCATCTGGGAGGCCCGCACTGCGCCGCGCCACTACGTCTATTCCAAGCTCATGATGTGGGTGGCGCTCGACCGCGGCCTGCGCCTGGCCGAGAAGCGCTCCTTTCCGGCCCCGCGCGAAAAGTGGCTTTCCGTGCGCGACGCGCTCTACCGCGACATCTGGGAAAACGGCTGGAGCGACAGTCGTGATGCCTTTGTGCAGCACTACGACGGTGACGCCCTCGACGCGGCCAACCTCATCATGCCGCTCGTCTTTTTCACGTCGCCCACCGACCGCCGCATGATCGCCACGCTCGATGCCATCAACCGGCCTCCATCCGAGGGCGGGCTGGTGTCGGACAGTCTCGTCTTCCGCTACAGCGCCGAGGCCACCTCGGATGGGCTCGACGGCGAGGAGGGCGCGTTCAACCTGTGCACGTTCTGGCTCGTCGAAGCCCTCACGCGGGCTGGCCGCACCGACGCCGAGAAGCTGCGCGAGGCGCGCGTGTTGTTCGAGAAGATGCTTTCCTACGCCAGCCCGCTAGGCCTTTACGCCGAGGAAACGGGGCCGCGCGGTCAGGCGCTGGGCAACTTCCCGCAGGCGCTCACGCACCTGTCGCTCATTTCCGCCGCCTACAACCTCGACCGGGCGCTGGGTGGAGACGAATAGGGCCTGCGCGGCAGCTCAGTCCTGCCAGGATTCCAGTTGTACTGCCGCAACCGCTTCCGGCGTGGCAAGGGCAGCGCAGTAGCCAGGTGCGAAGGGCAGAAGCCGGAGCTGCCAGCGCCCTGCATCGGGGAGGGTAAGAAGCATCTGTCCGGACCGGGCGGCCTCTGCCACGGGCAGGCTTGAAGGGGAAATCTCGAAGCCCGCGCCGGTTGCTTTGACGCAGGCTTCCTTGAGCGTCCAGCATCGGCAGAACGCCTCTGCCCGTGCAGATTCGTCGAGCCCTCCAAGCCAGCCGCGCTCCTCCGGCGTCAGCACGGCGTTCAGCAGTTCAGAGTCGGGCGGGGAGGGAGGCACCTGTTCCACGTCCACGCCCACACTCCCGGCGCGGCCCACCGCGACCAGGGCATAGGTGCCCGCGTGCGCCACGTTGAAGGCCAAGCGGGATGGGCTGGGGGTTTCGAGAAACGGCTTGCCGCGCCGTCCGTAACCAAAGCGCAGCGCAGCGGCGGCGCAGCCCACCGTGGGCGCGAGCAGGGCGCGCAGCATGCCCCGGCCTACCACGAACCGCACGCGGTCGCCGGCGTGATGGAACCGGCCGGCCCGCGCCTGCTCGTCGGCGCTGAGCAGCGGCCAGAGGCGGCCGGCCCGCTCGTCCGTCGCACGGGCGTGCCAGACGTACACTTCCGGCGGCGCCGTCACGTGGTTGTGGGCACCGCTGCTTCGGCCCACATCTCATCCATACGGGCGCGCATGTAGCGTGCGATTTCCGTCACGTGCGGCTCCTGGCTGATCATCTCGTGCGGCCCGTCGATGGTGTGGATCACGACGCCGCCCTGGGCCAGTTCGCCCCATCCCAGCGTCGGGTCCCCCTTTTCGCGTCGGTGCTCGCGTCGGATAAGCACGAGGGAGCCGGGATACGGTTCGGGCACGTACGCTTTCAGAATGCGCGTGTGCGTTTCGTACGTGTATTCCTTGCGCACCCACGACGGCATCCGGCGGCCGAGTGCCGGATAGAGCGCGCCGGCGGCGAGGAAGAAGCTGCGGCGCAGCCGATCGGCGCGCAGCCGGAGTTGCCCCGTCACGAGTTCGCGGGCGCGGGCGAGCCCGCCCTGCCGAAGGCGTGCGGCCTGCTCGGCGGCGCTGCGCGAGGGTTTGGCGTTCCACGCTGTCGTAGGGCCTTCCACGATGGTGAGGAGCACCTCTTCGCCCGCCGCGTGGAGCTGCTGCGCCATCTCGAACTCCAGCACGCCGCCAATGCAGAAACCCATCATGACATAGGGTCCCTGGGGCTGCACGCCTCTGATCTCTTCGACGTAGCGGCGCGCCATTTCGGGCACGGTCTGGTACGTGATGCCGTAGCCGTCGTAGCCTTCTCCCTGAACACCGTACACGGGCTGGTCTGCTCCCATGCGCTTGGCCAGCGGCGCGTACACCGACACGCCGGCGGCCGCACCGTGGATGCAGAACAGCGGCGGCCGCGTGCCGTGGGGTTGAATGGCCACGATGGGCGAGTGGGCCTGCGGAGCGGGGGCGTCGCTGCTTTCGACGAGGGCCGCGAGCCGGGCAACGGTGGGCGCGCCGAAGAGGGCCGACAGCGGCAGGTTCTTACCGAAGGTCTTTTCGACGCGCGCAAAGAGCTTGACCGCGAGCAGGGAGTGACCGCCGAGTTCGAAAAAGTCGCTGTCAATGCTCACCTTTTCGAGTCCGAGCACGTCGGCCCACAGGCTGGCCATGCGCTTTTCGGTAGGCGTGCGGGGAGGCTGGTAGGATGGACGGAGGGCTTCCGGGCGGAGCGTTTCCGGAGCGGGGAGGGCCTTCTTGTCTACCTTGCCGTTGGGCAGCTTGGGCAACGCCTCGATAGGGGCGAGGTCGGAGGGCACCAGGTGCGCGGGCAGCCGCGCTTCGAGCGTTTGCCGGGCCGCCTCGCGCAGGGCGTCGGGGGTGTGGTAGAGGGGAAGAATGGGTGTAAGACGCTCCAGGCCTGCCTGCGGCGCGTCCGGGCGGCGGGCGTACACTTTGTAGAGCGGCGTCTCGGCGAGAGCTTCGTCTTGCTCGACGGTGAGCGCGAAGCCATGCCGTTCAAGCGTGTGCCGTACCTCGGCCAGCGCACCGTCCACGTCTTCCACCTCCATTACCACCTGCGCGATGCAGGGCCAGTGCTGCGCTTCGATCCCGGCCAGCACGTCGCGCTCGCTTTTTTCGACGTCAATCTTGAGCAGGTCTATACGTTCGATGCCTTCGGCGCGCAGCACGTCGGAGAGGGTGCGAAGCGGGCAGGTGACCTCTTCGCTTTTGAGCCGCTCGTCGAGCAGTTCGTCGAGGTGCTTGCCGGAGAGCGCGCCGTCTCCGGTCTGCTCCTGCATCAGAAACGACCTGATGACCGCCCGCTCGGCATCGCGGTCGGCGTAACGGCCGGAGATGAGCGAGACGTGGGGGTAGTAGGTGAACGTAGCCGTGGTGACCTCGCGCCCGAGCCCGCACGCGAACGGCCGGATGCCCGCGCCATAGAGCGCCGCGTTGATCCGGAGGGCTTCGTGGGTAGCGGGGATGGGCTCGAAGGCGTACACCTGCGCGCCGGGTACGGACTGGCTCACCAGAAGCGAGAACAGGCCGATGTTGGCTCCCACGTCGAACACGCACGCCCCTTCGGCCAGCGTGATGCCGTGCCTGAGGTACTGCTGCTCCTGGTAGATTTCGCCGTAGAGAAAGTCTGTTTCGCTCGGATTCTGGTGCGCGACTTCCATGCCGTTGGGCAGGCGGTAGCGGGCGCGCGTAGCCAGCGCACCTTCGCGTTCCAACCTGAGGTGCGCGTGCGCGGGCGCGGCGGCAGGCCCGCCGGGCACGACGTACGCCACCAGCCGCTGCTGGCCGGGGGCGTCCTCACGTACCACGGCGGCGGCCTCTGCGATGCCTGGCACGGCTCGCAGCGCGCTCTCGACCTCGCCCAGCTCGATGCGGTAGCCGCGCAGCTTGACCTGCTCGTCGGAGCGGCCCAGAAACAGGAGCGTGCCGTCGGGCAGCCAGCAGCCCCGGTCGCCGGTGCGGTAGAGGCGGGCAGCGGGCGCGCTGCTGAAGGGGTCGGCGAC
>CBDUBO010000323.1:0-3786 GCA_965365405.1 uncultured Rhodothermales bacterium
GCCACTTCCTGCCGCAGCGCGATCCGGCACGCGCCCAGCCCCACGACGCACAGCGCGGCGTTGGCCATCAGGCGCACCTGCGCGCCCTCGCGGATGCCCAGGTCGCGCAGGCGTTGCGCCTCCTCTCCCTCGACGGCCATACACGAGATGCACACCTGCTGCCCGCGTGCGAAACACGTCAGCGGGGCGGCACAGCCGTCAGGGGCGTCGAGAACGGGAAGGTCGTACACAGTGCAGGTGTGCTTTCTTAGACTGAATCTTAATACACAACGCCCCATCGGCGCAACGGCCCCGGTGTGTCTGCCCGTTTCTTCACCCCCGGCAGCAGTTCTGTATCTTGGGTTCCCTCATCTCCTCACGTTCATGCGCGCTTTTCTGCTGCTCCTGCTTTTGCCTTTCTCAACTGCCTGCAACCGCGAAATGCCCGACCCTGCTGCCGACACCCCGGATGCGTCCTTCGCCGTCTACGAACCTTTCCGCCTGACGACGGACGTGTCGGGGCTCTCGGAAAGCGAACGGCAGATGATTCCCCTCCTCATAGAGGCCGCAAAGGAGATGGACGCCATTTTTCAGGTGCAAGCCTACGGCAACTTGGACTCGCTCGCGGGCACGCTCGATGGCGACATGGCGCGCTATGCCCGCATCAACTACGGGCCGTGGGACCGGCTCAACGGCAACGCGCCGTTCGTGCCGGGCGTGGGCCCCAAGCCCGCCGGAGCCAACTTCTACCCGCCCGACGTGACCAAGGAAGCGGTAGAAGCCGCTGCGGCCAGCGACCCGGAGATCCTCAGCCAGTACACGATGGTGCGGCGCGACACGGCGGGCAAGCTCGTTGCCATCCCCTACCGCGAGTATTTCTCGGCGCGTGTCGAGCGGGCGGCGGCGCTGCTGGACAGCGCGGCTGCGCTGGCCGAGGACGCGGGCCTGAAAAACTACCTCACGCTGCGCGCCGAAGCCCTCCGCACCGACGATTACCAGCCTAGCGACCTGGCGTGGATGGACATGAAGACGAACGGCCTCGACGTGGTGATCGGGCCCATCGAGAACTATGAGGACGGGCTGATGGGCCGCAAGGCAGCACACGAAGCATTCGTGCTCGTCAAAGACAAGTCGTGGAGCGACCGGCTGGCGCGCTACGCGGCCCTCTTGCCCACCCTCCAGCGCGGCCTGCCCGTAGAGGAACGCTACAAGCAGGAAACGCCCGGCGCGGACTCTGACCTGGGCGCGTACGACGCTGTTTACTACGCGGGCGACACCAACGCGGGCTCCAAGACGATTGCCATCAACCTGCCCAACGACGAGGAGGTGCAACTCAGAAAGGGCACGCGCCGCTTGCAGCTCAAAAATGCGATGCGCGCCAAGTTCGACGCCATCATGGAGCCCATTGCGGGCCTGCTCATCGATCCCGCGCAGCGCGAGCACGTAACGTTCGACGCCTTTTTCGGCAACACCATGTTTCACGAGGTGGCGCACGGGCTGGGCATCAAAAACACGGTCACGGGCAAGGGGCTGGTGCGCGAGGCGCTGCAAGAGCACTATTCGGCCCTCGAAGAAGGCAAGGCAGACGTGCTCGGGCTCTACATGGTCGAGCAGCTCATCGGCAGCGGCGACTGGGAGGCCGACGTGATGGATCACTACGTGACGTTTCTGGCGGGCATCTTCCGCTCCGTCCGCTTCGGCGCGGCCAGCGCGCACGGGCGCGCCAACATGATCCGCTTCAACTACTTCCTGGAAAAGGGTGCCTTCACACGCAGCGACGACGGCACGTACACCGTCCATCCCGAGAAGATGAAAGCCGCCTCGGACGCCCTCTCCGCCGACATCCTGCGCCTCCAGGGCGACGGCGACTATGCCGCCGTGGGCCGCTTCGTCGAGCAGTACGGCGGCGTCTCGCCCCAGCTTCAGGCCGACCTCGACCGCGTCAACGCTGCCGGCATCCCCACGGACATCGTGTTCGAGCAGGGCACGGACGTGCTGGGGCTGTGAGAATGGGCAATTCGGCAACGTTCAATAGCCGAGGACAAATAGACAGGCATTACCCAGTGCTTATTGCCGAATTGGCTACGCCGCCGAGAGACTCACCGGGTCGAGGACGCGGCGCATGCACGCGGCGGAGGCGGGGCAGATGGAGGCGAACTCGGGCAGGGTTTTGAGTGCGTCTGGGACGCGCTCGCGCCCGACAGACTCGTAGCCGAGGGTAGCGAAAAAGGGCGCGGCGGTGGTCGTGAGCAGGTAGAGTTCGGCCACCCCATCCTGCCGCGCCAGCGTCTCTGCACGCGCTACCAGGCGCTGCCCCCAGCCCTGCCCCCGGTAGGCCGGCGCGACGACGAGCGAGCGCAGGAGCGCGCTACGGCCCTCGCCTTCCAGCCCGACGGCCCCAACGATGTGCCCCCCGCTTTCGAGGACGACAAAGCGGCGCAGGTGCCGGGGCGTGAGGTCGTAGGGCGGCAGACCCGCGCCCTGCAACAGGGCGCAGATGAGGTCGTGCTCTCCCGGACGGGCGGGGCGCAGGTGGGGGCTTTGGGTCGTGGGGGGATTCATGGTGCGGCAGAGAGGCTGCGGCGTGGTGCGTGCCAGCACTAGCGTGCGGGCGTGCGCCTGGCTCCGCCCCCGGCAGGCGCGGCATCGGGCCAGCGGGCGCGGAGCCAGGCGATGAGGTCTTCTACCTCGCCTTCCAGATGTGCCGCGTCGCCGTCGTTGCGGAGGACGTAATCGGCACGCGCGACGAGTTCGGCGGCGGGAAGCTGGTGCCGGATGCGGGCGTCCACGGCGGCAGGCGTTGCACCGTCGCGGGCCACTACGCGGGCGACGCGCACATCAAGCGGCGCGTCTACGACGGCCACGGCATCCAGGTACTTTTCGCCCCCCGCCTCGAAAATGAGGGCGGCTTCTTTCACGAACAGCCACACGCCCTCCGCCCGCGCCCGCGCCGTCTCGCGCCCGAAGGCGGCGAACACGCGCGGGTGCACCAGCCCGTTCAGCACAGCCAGCTTTTCGGCATCCCCGAAGACCTGCGCAGCCAGGCCGGCGCGGTCGAGCCTTCCGCCGTCGTCGAACACCGAGGGGCCAAACGCTGCCGCGAGGTCGGCCCGCAGCGCGGTGTCCTCTTCCATGAGCCGCCGCGCTTCCTGGTCGGCATAGAAGACGCGCGCGCCCTGCATTTCGAGCAATCGGCACACGGCCGTTTTACCGCTGCCGATGCCGCCTGTGACGCCGAGAACGATCATGCCGCAGTTATCGCAGAAGGGTGGTGGTGCGGGTGAGGGCCTGGCCCGCGGCGTCCAGCCGGTAGACATAAACGCCGGCGGCGAGCCCGTCTGCACGGAAGGTGGCCCGGTACTGCCCGGCGGGCAGGAATTCGTCCACGAGCGTGGCGACCTGCTGGCCGAGCACGTTGAACACGCGCAGCGCTACCGGCCCGCCCCGGGGCACCGCAAATGCAATCGTCGTCGTCTCCGCGAACGGGTTGGGGTGGTTCGGCGCAAGCGTGAAGCCCTCGGACCCTGCACCCTCAGCCGGCTCCACCGCCGTCACGACCACCTGGTTGACGCCCACCTGTCCTCTGATTTCGCCGCCGGGGTTAGCCGCGGTGTGGACGTTGAGGTAGAGGTTGCCTTCCAGCAACTGCTGCACCAGCGCCGTCGTCAGCGGCTGCCCGTCCGAGGCCGTCCACAGGCCCGAGGCGGTGTTGCCCGCAAAGTCGCCCGTGATGGTGCGCACCACACCGCCGTTGACGCCCGCCGGCGCGTTGTGGAAGTGCGCCGCCGTCAACGGACCAGAGAGGCC
>CBDUBO010000324.1:0-3772 GCA_965365405.1 uncultured Rhodothermales bacterium
TGATGGCCGACTACAAACGCTCCGCCGAGGCCGTCGAGCGCCTCGAAGCGATGGTAGAGACGGACGACGGCTTCAAGATTTCCGAGATCGACCTGAAGCTGCGCGGCGCAGGCGACTTTTTCGGCACGCGCCAGAGCGGCCTGCCCTCGTTCAAAATCGCCGACCTGACGGCGGACGTGGAAATTCTGCAGGAAGCGCGCCGCGCCGCGATGGCGGTCGTCGAAAACGATCCGCGTCTGCAACAACCCGAGCACGCGGGCATCCGGCAGCAGTACCTCAGCCTCTACGAGCGCCGCGACGTAGGGCTGGTGCGCGTGGGGTGAACTGGCGTCAGCGTAGCACCACCAGGCGTTCGGTGAGCACGGCTTCCGACGTGACCAGCCGGAGCGTATAGATGCCAGCGGGCACCGCCTCCAGTCCCCACAGCAACACGGTCTGGCCTGCCGGAGTGGTTCCGTCGAAGAGCACGGACACTCGCCGTCCGAGCAGGTCGTAAGCGGCGACGTGGGCGTGGCCGGGCACTTCAAGCCGGAAGGAAATGCGCGTGGACCCGCCAGCCGGGTTGGGCACAGGAGCCTCGAGCCGCGCGCCGCCGGGGACTTCTTCCGGGTCGTTGGGGGTCGGGGAGAGGGCGTAGGCGCGGAGGCCGTCGGCCTGTGCGAGGTAGAGTCGCGATCCGTGCGCGAGCATCCGTAAGACCTCCGAAACGGTGCCGAGAGGCTCCCAGGGGCCTGTCAGGTCGGAGGAGCGGTACAGGCGGCTGACGTTCTCTCCGATGGTGTGCGCCGCGTACGTGTATTCGCCTGCGGTGGCGAGTGTGGCATAGATGCCGGAAGGCAGTCCCGGCCCCGTCTGCTGCCATGTTCGCCCGTTGTCGAGGCTGAAGGAGGAGCGGTTGCGAGCCGTGGCGACAAGCGCCCCGCCCGTCACGGTCAGATCCAGGAGATGTCCGCCCACAAAGACAGGCGACCAGCTTTGCTGTGCGCTGTCCTCCAGAAAGACGAGTCCGTTGCCTCCGGCTGCTGCGATTAACCGATTGTCGTGGAGCCTCAACGCCGCAACCGTCTCTGCTGCGTTCTCGGCAAACTCCGTCCCGTAGCGCTGCCACGTGCCGAGCGGATGCAGATTCAGCCGGAACACACCGCCTTCTGTGGCCGCGTACAACCACCCGGAGCGCTCGACGAGCGCGTTGACAGACGTGGCACCGAGGCCCGTTAGCCCCGCATTGTAGCCACTCCAGGATCGGCCCTCGTCGGCACTGTGGTACACGCCTCTACCCAGCGAACTGGCGAACCATCCCGCGTTTGTCTGAACGAGGGCGTCGATAGGAGCGTCAGGCGCGAGCTGTCCCCGCGCCTGCCACGTCGTTCCTGCATCGGTGGAGACGTAGAGACGCTCGGCCCCTGCGAGCAGCGTGTCGCCGCGCGAGGCAAGGCTGAAAAAGGGTTCGCTCGGAAGTCCGGGAAGGGTGATGATCTGTGCCTGCCCGCGCGGCGTGCAGAACACGAGGAGCAGGAGCAGGGCGGTGCGGGGCGTCATAGCGGTGAGAGGCAAACGCCACGAAATCTACGCGGCTCGTTTTTCCCGCTCATGGGCCGCAGCGCCCATTTTGCCAGTTCAGAATCTGAGTCTCTACGCACGCCGCGACGTGGGGCTCGCGCGCGCTGGGCGAGCTTAAAGTGGGCGCACCAGCGTCACGCTGAGCAGGTGCGCGCCGAACGTGCGCGCGCCGTCGTTGGAGTGGGCGGCCTGGAACGTGTAGCTGACGGCAGCAGAGAGGGTGCGGCCCACGGGTGCCTGCCAGCCCGCACCCAGCATCCACTGGTGGTCGAGGCGGCGCACCAGCGCGCCCGCTACCTCGACGCGCCGGTAGGTGTAAGGCTTGTAGCGGTACGTGCCCTGCGCTTCGAGGCGGTGGGCGCCCAGCGCGAGCGTGTAGCGGCCAGCGTAGCGCCAGCGCGTGTAGTGCCCTGCGTCCTTGCCGGTGCTGTTGAGTTCGCGCCGTACGTCCGCGCGGAGGCGGTGCGGGCCCGCGCGGTGCTCGGCGCTGACGCCCACGTGGGGCTTGTAGGCCACCTCTTTTTCGCCTTCAGTGTACTGCTTCAGCCGCAGCGCGCCGTAGAGGCCCAGCCGCAGGTTGCCGCGCTGGTACAGCAGCGACTGCGCGAGCGACAACTGGTTGGCGAGGTCGCGGTCTTCGCTCACGGCGAGGTGGGAGCCTTCCAGCGCCGTCTCGGCGTGCAGCGCATGGCCCAGCGGCACCCCGGCCGAGAGGCGGAGCCGGTGGCTGAACCGGTTCCACCGCGTGGTTCCGGTAAAGGCATACGCCTCCCCCTCGTAGCGCGCCCCCAGCGTGAGCGTCCGTACCAGCCCCGTGTAACCCAGCAGTACGCCGCCGTTGGCACCGTACGCGGGCGTCGCGTCGGCCACGTGGTGGATGTTGGTGTCGTACAGGCTCGACACGTGCACCTCGGCGCTGAGGGGGGGTGGTAGCGGCGCGGGCGTTGCTTCCACCGGTGGGGCGGGCGCGCCCGGCGTCTGCGCGGAGGCGTAGCGCGGCAGCAGCAGGGTCAGCAGCAAAAAGACGGAACGCAGCAAGGGAAAGCAGTGAATGCAGGGGCTGGAAGGGTCAGAAATCTACCCTGCCGCGCAGCGCCTTTGTGTCACTGCGCCGTTTTTTGGCTTCCAGCCGCCGCTTGCGCGAGGCCTTCGTGGGCTTCGTGATCTTGCGCGGCGTCTCCGCTTCGAGGGCATGCTGGATAAGGGCGGCCAGCCGTTCGAGCGCGTCGCTGCGGTTCTGCTCCTGCGTGCGGTGCCGCTGCGCCTTGAGGACGAGCACGCCATCCTTCGTGAGCCGACTGTCGCGGCGGCTCAGCAGGCGCTCCTTCACGTCGTCTGGCAGCGAAGAGGCGGAGATGTCGAAGCGTAGTTGCACCGCCGTCGCCACCTTGTTGACGTTCTGCCCGCCCGCGCCCTGCGAGCGCACCGCCGACCATTCGATCTCGGCGTCGGGCAGGGCGAGGGTGTCGGTGATCGCGAGCATCAATTCAACGGGCGGGGTGGATGGGCGCGGCGGCCTGATCGCCCACGACGGTCATCCACGGGCGCACCTGCCACTTTTCGACCAGGCCGTTGGCGACGTACGGATCCGCGTGGGCGAAACGCTCGGCCGCATCGGGCGTGTCGCCCTCGAAAAGGAACAGCGCGCCGTCGGCGGGGTCGGCGAGGGCACCGGCCAGCACCAGATCGCCCCGCTCCTGCGCGTCCCAGGCGAGGGCGAGATGCTCGTTGCGGAAAGCAGCGCGCCTTTCCAGGTAGTCGGGCGCAAGGGTGTAAAAGAGGACGTAATGCATGGCAGGCAGTGCGTGGCGGCGGGACATGCCCCAGACGCCTCAGCGGTTCCAGCGGATACGATACAGCCCCGTGCCAGAGGTGACGTAGAGCGTCTGCCCGTCTGCATCCCCCCAGGCGCAGTTGGTCACCTGCTCGGGCACGCCGACGAGGGTGAGAAAGGTGCCGTCCGGCGCGTAGATCCAGATGCCCCCCGGCCCGGTGACGTAGAGGCGGCCCTCGGCGTCGGTCTTCATGCCGTCGGTGGCTCCTTCGCCCGGCACCTGTGCAAACAGGCGACCGTTGCGCAACGTGTGGCCCGCCACATCAAAGGCGAAGACCCCGCGCGCCTCGGAATTGCTCACGTAGAGCGTGCCGTAATCGGGGGAGAAGGTGATGCCGTTGGGCTTGTCGAGGCTGTCCACGAGCAGGTGGAGCGTGC